>JANOZG010001045.1:0-17244 GCA_031429275.1 Planctomycetota bacterium | reverse complement strand
AACGATTCGCGACGCCAACGGCGATTCGGCGCAGAGTTGGGCGAGCTGGCACTGGCGTCCAAAGAGCCTGCTAGACCTGCTCTCCCCGGGAGAGGCGACATGACTCAGCGGTGAATCGGAGCGTGCCGATCACGCTGGTCTTGAAATTCGGGTATTTCGGCGGCCTGGTTACCGCCGCGGTTAACACTCAACCTGCACGTGGCTGAATGTTTGGTGATTGGACTTCTGGGCCAAGTATGAATGGCGGATTCTCCTGTAAGAACCGCAAATCAGGAAGTCGCTGGCTGCTCTGAGTTGACTTGCATTGTTGCGTGTCTGGCATGGAATCGGCCGCATCCAACCGCGTGTGTGCATCTGGAAAGTAGGTGGGAAGCTGCGAATAATACGAGCAGTGGCGTGAGCCGAGGCAATTTCCCAGGGAGGGACCAAACAATGCAAGGGCTACCAACAATAGAATTGACAGAGGAACAGGCAGACGAAGCGGAACGAATTCGCGATATTCTGGCGGCTAAATCTGCCGTGGTTGTGGACTATATGTTACGACTGCTGGCGAGCCGTAAGAATCAGGAATTGTTCGGGTAGACCGAGTTTCTGATACGTGATGCCGTACATCGGCTTGGGGCTGAAGGTTTTGACGCCGCTCTTGCTGAGCGGAGAAAAAGGGGTACCAAGGTTCGAGCATCGTGTGCCCGGAGTGCGGATGCGACGCCAAATTCGTTGGCTATCGGCCCTGCAAAATTACGACTTTGCTGGGATCGGCAATTTATGAGTGAGCTTATTATCACTGTGCCGCCTGTCATCACGGTCACTTTCCGACAGACGCAGATTTCCGCATTGCCGACCATCAGACGCTGGGTGCGAGCGAGGTGATTTCCTTGATGGGACTGCTGGAACCGTTCGACGAAGGTGCTCACAAAACACTTCCTCGAGTGACCGGACTGAATGTTTCCGCATCGACTGTTCAGCGCACCACCGAAGCTGCTGGCACGGATGTGGCGGAGCGTCGCGAATCGGGAGAAACGTTTGCGGAAGAGGCAGTCTGGGACTGGCATCAGGATGTGACAGGCCGCAAAGTGGCCGATGTCGAACTGGATGCCACTGGCGTGCGCCAGCAGGGACCACACGCCGAACGTGCGGAAGGCCGCATGCCATGGGTCGGCGTGGTCTTCAATCCGATGCCAATGGATCCGCAGCGTCGCGACTGTCGCCGACGTCAGCATGCGGAATCTCGCTGTGTGTCGGGATTGATGCGTCTTGAAGAAATCGGTCGACAGTTGCGAGACGAATGCAAGTCGGTCGGACTGCAGCATGCCGATGTGGTGATTGGCTTATCTGATGGAGGCAACGGCCTGGAAAACTGCCTGATGAACGTGGTGAGTGGAATGGCAAAAGAAATTGTGTTCATTCTGGACTTCTGGCATGCGTCGGAACATCTGCAGGATTTTGCCAACATCATCATTCCAGACGAAGTTGCACGACCCAAACAGGTGGAACTGTGGTGCGATCACCTCAAAGAACATGGGGGTCTGTCGCTGGTCCAGCAACTGGAAGCCATCGACATGACGGATCGTTCGCCCCAAGTGACCGAACAGTATCAATTACTGATGAACTACCTGCGGTCAAATCAGCATCGCATGGACTACCCTGATTACCTCCGGAACGGCTGGCAAATCGGTTCCGGGAAGATTGAGTCGTCCTGCAAGAACATCGTGGGACCTCGCCTGAAATGCTCAGGAATGCGCTGGCGGCCGCACGGAACTACCGCCCTCTGCCAGCTCCGGGCGATCTACAAAAGCGAACCAAACATCTGGACCCTTTACTGGCAGGCTTTCGCCAAGACATAATACACCTACTTTCATGATGCACACACCTGCTGACAGAGCGTTCATCGGTTCAGTGGCTGATTGACTCAAACGTGTTTACAATCAGGCGATGATTCGATTCATTCTTCGCAGTATTGTTTTTTATTCACGTTCGCATTTTGTCGTCATGCTGGCGGTTGCGGTTTCGACGGCAGTGATCGGTGGTGCATTGATCGTGGGCGATTCGGTGCGTTCCAGTCTGCGAGAAATGACGCTCAGTCGTCTCGGTGGTATCACGCAGATTCTGCATTCACCACGATTCGTGCGCGAGGAACTCGCGGATGATCTGTCCAGATCCGAGCTGGATGTTCTGAAGGCATCACACTCCGCTCCTGCATTGCTGTTGCCCGGAAGTGTTGAAAAGAAAACGGCGGAAGGCCAGTTGCGACGCGCGTCTTCGGTTTCGATTCTTGGGCTGCGGGCGACAGACTGGTCGATGTTGAATGTAGACGATGTGCCCGCGCCAAAAGAATCCGGCATCGTGCTCGGCTTTCGCACCGCCACGGAACTCAATGCCGTCGTCGGTGACAGTGTTTCTGTCTGGGTAGAACTTCCATCGTCGATTCCCCGCGACAGCCTCATGGGAGAACGCGAAAATCTGAATCTGGAAATCGTACTGACCGTTGAAGGTATATTATCCGAAACGGCCGGCGCGTCTCGATTTTCGCTCCAGCCCGCTCAGCAACTTCCTTACAACGCTTTCGTTGCATTGGCAACATTTCAACAACGGCTGAATCTCGAGACCCGCGAAGCGTCGCGACGAAATCCTGTCGCTCGTCCCGCGCGAGTCAACACGATTTTGGTGGGCAGCGATCAACGTTCGTCGGAAAGCGATTTGAAGTCGAACTCCGCACTCGCGGACTTGATGAAGTCTGACGTCGATAACTCTGCGAGTTTGCAGACTCAACTCCAGAAGTCGCTGGTTCCTGCAGATCTGGGACTTCGCTTGCGACCAGTCGAATCCGGCGGATTCCTGTCAGTGGAAAGTGACAGCATGATTCTGGAGGACGTGGTTTCTGACGCCGTATTGAAAGCTGCGCCGCAGATGGGAATGAACGCCGCTCCAACGCTGGTTTATCTGATCAACGAAATCAACGCAGCCGATCGCACGGATAAAGAATCGCGGTATTCGATGTATTCTATCGTAGCTGGCCTGGATTTCAGTCAGACATCACCGCTCGGGCCATTTCGTCTGAACGATGATCAGCCCGTGCCGGATCTGGGCGACGAAGAAATCATTCTGTCTGCGTGGTTGGCAGAAGATCTTCAGGTCAAAGTCGGCGATACAATACAGAGTCGCTGGCACGAAGTTGGCAGCCACGGTGATCTCCCCGAAACACATCACAGCTTTGTTGTGAAAGGTATTCTGAAGGCCGATGATCCGATTTCCATCAATCGCGATCTGACTCCCCTTGTGGAAGGTGTGACGGATGTCGATTCATTTGGCGACTGGAAGCAACCATTCGAAATGGAAATGGATCGTATCACGGATCGTGATGATTCTTACTGGGAGGCTCACAAAGCGACGCCAAAGGCATTTGTCTCGCTAGCGACTGCAAAGAAATTCTGGGCAAGTCGTTTCGGTCGGTATACGTCGGTGCGCGTTGCATCGCCTGGCGTGGAGCTTCCGGCGGACAAATTGCAATTGCTGGGCGACCGACTCGTCACGGAAATGCAGCCGTTGCTGGAACCCGCAAAGATCGGACTCGGCTTTCGTCCAGTTCGAGCGGAAGGATTGCAGGCTGCCGTCGGTGCTAACGACTTCACACAGCTGTTCCTGGGTTTCAGCTTTTTCCTCATCCTGTCTGCAATCCTGCTCGCTGCATTGATGTTTCAACTGAGCGTCCAGCAACGCGTGGCTCAAATTGGCGTGATGCAAGCCGTCGGATTCACAGCGAGCCGCGCACGAAGATTCTTTGTTGGCGAAGGCCTAACAGTGGCGTTCTTCGGCAGCATTCTCGGTGCGATCGCGGCTGTCTATTTTGCAAGACTCATGATTTATGGACTGACGACGTGGTGGGTTGGAGCGATCGGTACTCAGTTCCTGAAGCTCGATCTGCAACCTGTTCGATTGGCGACAGCGGCGGGGATTTCATTGCTGCTGGCAGCCGGTGTGATCTGGAACTCCGTACGAAAAAATTCCAATCGCGGACCGCGTGAATTGATGGCTGGACTTTCATCAGACGACTTGCCAGCCAGCACCAGGCCAATCTGGAATTCGCTGATGAAGCTGACATTGCTCTTCGCATTCGTCGTAGCGGTCGGGCTTCCCATCGCCATCATCGCCAAAGTGTTGCCGGAGAAAGAAGCATTCGGCGGCATGTCGTGGAAAGTTGTCGGCTTCTTTCTGGCTGGATTTGCGTGGCTCACCGTTGGCCTGCTGTCATTGCGTCGCAGTCTGCAGCATCGCGCGGGGGATGCGGTCGCAGGATCGCAGATATCAAGTCTGACAGGTTTGTCGCTGGCTAATGCCGCACGCAACCCGCATCGCAGTTTGCTTACGACGGCGTTAATTGCCTTCGCCACGTTTGTGATCGTCGCCGTTGGTGCGGGGCGGAGAAATCCAGTCTCCGAAACGCCCGATCTAATTTCGGGCAACGGAGGATTTTCGCTGGTTGCCGAATCATCCCTGCCAGTGCTTTTTGATATGAACACCAGCGACGGCCGAACGCGTCTGAATCTGAATTCATCACCTGCCACGACGTTATCAGAAAACACGCAGGTCTTTGGCTTTCGCATGCAACCCGGGCAGGACGCCAGTTGCCTGAATCTGTTTCAGGCTACGCTGCCGACGCTGCTCGGTGCGACGGGTGATTTCATCGAACGCGGCGGGTTTCGATTTGCCGATACCAAAGGCGAAAGGCCGTGGACCAAGCTTCACGAAGAACTCCCCGAGACCACGATCACTCTTGGTACCACAGAGACCACACTGTCACTACCCACAATTCCTGTGATTGGCGACATAAACACATTGCAGTTCAGCCTCAAGAAAGGCATCGACGGCATTATCCTGGCCCCCAACGAACAGACGCCTCAATTCGCGTTGAAGGTGGTTGGAATGCTGGATAGCAGTATCTTCCAGGGTGTTCTGGTCATGTCCGATGCAAACCTGAAACGCGTCTCACCGGAAGTCTCAGGTGCACGCTATTTTCTGATCGAAACGCCCGACAGGGGCGAGTCATTGGATCAGACTTCAGCGGCGTTGGAAACAGCGTTGCAGCCGTATGGCATCGATACAGAACGTGTGAGTCGTCGACTGGCGGATTTTCTGGCCGTGCAGAATACATATCTGTCCACGTTTCAAATGCTGGGTGGACTTGGTCTGCTGGTCGGGACATTTGGACTTGCCGCCGTGATGATGCGCAACGTGATCGAACGTCGGGCTGAAATTGCTTTGCTGCGATCGTTGGGATTTCGCACGTTGCGGATTGTTTGGCTGGTGCTGGCGGAGAACACAATGCTGCTCTTCTGGGGCATCATCACCGGAGCATTCGCCGCACTGGTCGCGATGTTGCCGCATTTGTTAAGCACCGGAGCCGACGTGCCCTGGACCGAACTCGCCATCACGCTCGGTGCTGTCTTGATCATCGGGACTTTGGCCGCCGTCTTTCCGATTTATGCGTCGCTGCGGATTTCAATCCGCGAAGTGCTGACGACTGAGTGACTTCTCAGAACATTCCGTCCAGAGCGCCACCCCAGCCAGTCGCACGAGGATCAGCGTCACAGGATCGGACTCGACGCTGATCTGTTTCGTTCACGATCTTTTCAGCATCCGCATAAAGATCCTCTGCGGTCTGATAGCGATGAGATGGATTCTTTGCCAGCGTCCTCATCATCACAACTGACCTCCCGTGGCTCGACTGAACTGAGTTTGGCATTGGTCGCTTGAACGCAGGCATTTCGGGCAAGATGTGCAACGGCGAAAGGCGAAAAAAGTATGCGATGGCATGGAAGAACGGTCATCCGTCCACTTCGGCTGAGGTTTAAGTCAAGTGGGAAGAAACTTTTTTTATACATCTTTCGCCCCTGAAATTCCGCTGAGTCCATTCGAAACGAATAGAGGGACCCGGTGCTTCATGGAAACACGCGAGCAGGGATCAACGTCTTCATTTAGAGACAGTTCATGGCAATCCTGACCGCCAACCCACAGGTTCACAAGATTCCCCCACAGAATCGTAAAGTGATCCCCGGGGGCGATTTCAAACATCATACTCCACTAGCCAACCAAAGACTCATGGCAAGAACTGCATGCGGAACTGCTCGCAGACAGCCATGAGAACTGCCTTATCTGTGGAGAACCTGCAATGGACCCGACTACAAGTCTCGATCTGATTATTGCAAACGTTCAGGAACTGCTCGCAGAATCAGACGAGCAGTTCAATGTTGCACAGGGGGACCTGAATGAGGCGACTCGACTCATCGGTCAGCAGGGTGTTTTGACGTCGCTCGAACTGGTAACGCTGCTGTTCAACGTCGAACAGGCCATCTGCGATGAACTAAACACCGCAATTACGCTCGCCGACGAACGCGCGATGTCGCAGGACAAGAGTCCTTTCAGAACGATCGGCAGCCTTGCTCAGTACGTCAATACGCTGTTGACCGAGGCATCAAGTCATGGTTGAAGTCATGCTGATCTCCGGAACGCGCAAAGGAATTGGCCGTTACCTTGCGGAATATTACGTTCAGCGAGGGTTCGTGGTCGAAGGCTGCAGCCGCAAAGCACCCGACTGGTCGCTTGATGGTTACACACATCACTGCGTTGATGTCACCGATGAAGTTCAGGTGCGCAACATGCTGAACGACATTCGCAAACGCCACGGACGACTGGATGTCACACTGAACAACGCTGGCATAGCTTCGATGAATCATGCGATGCTGACCCCCATGTCAGTCGCTCAGAAGATCATCTCCACGAACTTCCTGGGGACGTTTCTGATGTGCCGCGAAAGTGCAAAGCTGATGGCGAAGAACAACTTTGGACGCATTGTAAACTTCAGCACCATTGCTGTGCCACTGCATCTCGAGGGCGAGGCGATCTATGCATCGGCCAAGAGCGCAGTCGAAACACTGACACGTATTCTGGCACGGGAATTCGCGGAACTCGGCATCACCAGCAACGCGATCGGTCCGACGCCGATTGCTACAGATCTGATCAAAGCGGTCCCGAAAGACAAGATGGACGCATTGATTGATCGTCTGGCTCTGCGACGACCGGGACGATTCGAGGACGTCTCCAATGTCGTCGACTTTTTTATCAGTCGCGCCAGTGACAGTATTACCGGGCAAGTGCTTTATTTGGGAGGTGTCGCATGAATATGGACTGGCTGACAGAACGACTCCGATCCTGTGCCGAAAAGCCGGCTATGATCTGGCGCGATCGGCAGGCTACATACGCCGACCTCGTTGACACGTTCGAACGCTGGCGAATCAGATTGGACGAACAAAGCTGCCCGCCGGGTTTTGTTGTCGGCGTCATCGGTGATTTCTCGCCGGAGATCTGCGGCCTGCTGCTGGCTCTCATGGAACGCAACTGTGTGATCGTTCCGCTGAGCGCTGCTGCAACGACGTCACATCATGACTTCCTGGACACGGCTGAAGTTCAGATCGTGATCAACTGCTCGTCCGACGATTCATGGCAGATCGAACATCGCAGCGTGGAAATCACGAACTCGCTGACTCGACTGTTGATCGCGACAGGCGACGCGGGACTTGTCCTGTTCTCTTCTGGCTCTACTGGCAAACCAAAGGCGGCTTTGCACAACTTTGCGAAATTGGTTGAGAAATTCCGAGCGCATCGACCGCCACTTCGCACATTAGTTTTCCTGTTGTTCGACCACATCGGCGGGCTGAACACATTCCTGCATACGATTTCCAACGGCGGTACATTGGTGATTACGAAGGATCGTAATCCGGATGAAATCTGTCGCCTGATGGCAGATCATCAAGTGGAACTGTTGCCGACTTCGCCTACTTTCCTGCGTCTGTTGCTGATCTCAGAGGCATGGCGTCAGTATGACCTGTCGTCGCTCTCATTGATCACCTACGGCACGGAAGTGATGCCGGAAAGCACACTGACTCGGCTGAATCAGGTGTTTCCGAACGTTCGTTTTCAGCAGACCTACGGACTGTCTGAATTGGGCATCATGCGTTCCAGGTCAAAGGAATCCGGATCACTGTGGGTCAAGGTGGGCGGTGAGGGATTCGAGACGCAGATCGTCGACGGAATTCTGTGGATTCGAGCTGCCTCAGCGATGCTTGGCTATCTGAATGCTCCCAGTCCATTTACAGACGACGGCTGGTTCATCACCGGCGACCTTGTCGAAACCGACGGTGACTACCTCCGCATCAAGGGCCGCGCATCGGAACTTATCAACGTAGGCGGAGAGAAGATCTATCCGGGCGACGTTGAAAGCGTGGTCCAGCAGATGGACGGCGTAGACGAAGTCGCCGTGGCTGCCGAACCGAATCCAATCACGGGCCAGACAGTGACCGCGCGAGTCAAACTATCAACCGGTGAAACGCTGCCCGAGTTCCGCAAACGGATGCGGGAATTCTGCAAGTCACGCCTGCGACCCAACCAGATCCCGCAGAAGGTGCTGCTGGTCGCTGATGACATGCACAGCTCGCGTTTTAAAAAACTCAGAGCTGTGAAAGGGTGATCGGTGCAACACAATCAGCGAATCACCAATGAAGCCTATACTGACGTCTGCTATCAGCAGTTTTCGCCCAGCGCGGGGCTGCTGCGAGCAATGCGAATCGCGAGTGTACTGACGTGGCCGTTCGTGTTGCCGATGGCAATGCTGGCCCGACGATCAGACTTTGCCTTCCGAACTTGTTCCGAGTTTTTGGCGATTGTTCCGTACGTTTTCGGCATGATCGTTCGAGGTGAATTCTATCGACGGACACTGCGACAAATGGGTGACAATGTCGCGATCGGCTTCGGGACGATTTTCTTCTATCGCGATGTCTCCATCGGCAGTAACGTCCTGATCGGCAATTACAACGTGATCCATCACTGTGATTTCAGTTCCTATGTACTGACAGCAGACCACTGTCAGTTCCTGAGCGGTTCGCGATACCATAACTTTGACCAGATCGATATCCCGATGGCGCTGCAGGGCGGTCGTCTTCGACGAATTCTCATAGCGGATGACTGCTGGATCGGTGCCAACTGCGTGGTGATGAATGATCTGGGCGAAGGCTGTGTCGTGGGAGCAGGTTCGATCGTGACACACGCGGTGCCACCGTATTCAGTGGCTGTCGGAAATCCGGCACGCATCGTACGAAGCCGACTGGAATCAGACTGGAATGTGTCTGATAAATCAGAGGATGCAGCGCCGGTACGAACTCAGGTCGTCGGGAGTAACGTATGATCGCCAGTTCACCGAATGATGTTCAGCCAGCCCATTCCGCGCCTGTCCTGCCATCGTCAGCAGAGTATCGCCTTGAAGACTTCGATGAATATGAACCTGCACCCGTCGGTGTGCTGGCCGATCTACATGCACAAATCCTGCCTACGAGTCCGCTTGTGCGCCTTGGCCACCGGTTCATGGAGAATTTTTACTATAAAGTCCTGCCTGAAGGGGGGCTGATCTTCGGTGCGATCGCCTATGTGAACGAAACGCCGGCGGCCTTCATTGTGGCGACGCACGACTCCAGCGGATTCATCCGCTCTGCAGTTCGACGTTACTGGCTGAAAATGGCCTATGAATGTGGAATGTCGCTGCTCACGAATCCGAGCGTGCTGAATGTTGTGCCCGAAGCTCTGTCGCTGACGAAAGCAAGGCTGGCGGAATGTCGTCATCGCTCCCGTCATCCGAAACCGAAATTCAAAGCACCCGTTCCTCATGGAGGAGAAATTCTTTCCATAGGGACTCTGCCCGAATACCAGACACCAAAGTTCCTTCGCGAAACGAAGCTGAATCTGGCGAACGAACTACTGACTTTTGCTGTGACTCGACTTCGAGACAGCGGGACCAAAGTCGTTCGCTGTGTTGTTGACGCGAACAACAAACCGGCTCAATTCTTCTATCACTGCCGCGGCTGGCGACGAGAGGCCGCTCCCGATGCCGGATGGAAGGTACCGGTCGTGGAGTTCATCCTCAATGACCAGAACAAGGATGCCCCGGGCATCGATGGCAGTTTCTGATGCGTTGTGGTGGCACAATCAGAACACTCATTGTTGACAGTGCTGTTTCCTTACATCCTAAAGCCTGAAACCGAGAGCCGATTCATGATTCTTCCGGACCCTGCATTCCTGAAGCACACTAACAGCCTTGACTATTTCCACTGGAACTACCAGTTCCCGATCAAATACCTCCAGCGATTTCGTTTTCAGGCGATCCTGAAGATGCTTGGCAAACAGCCAGTGGAATCGATTCTGGAAGTTGGAACCGGTAGCGGGATCTTCCTGCCCGAGCTGTCGCGACATTGCCAGGACCTTCACGCCTGCGACGTCCACAACAATATGCAGGCGGTCGAAGAAATGTGTCGGTTGACCAAAACGAAGGCGACTCTGAAAACATGTCCCCTGGAGAACACGGGCTATCCGGATGCGAAGTTCGACGTTGTGATCGCGGTCAGCGTACTGGAATTCGTTGAGAATCTGGACCAGTCTCTTCGTGAAATTCAGCGCATCCTGAAACCCGGCGGATACTTCCTGACCATCTGCCCTCACAAAAGCGAAGCTCTGGACTACGTTCTGAGTTTCTATTCACGAAGGAAACCCGACGAAGAGTTCGGGGATGCACGCTCAAAGGTTTGCCCGTCACTCGAAAAGAATTTCAAGGTCATAGAGAAGCGAGTCTTCCCGGGGATCATCGGTCGAGTCCTGCCGGTTTACAACTATTATAAGCTTGGAAGGACATCCTCTGTTTAACGTCTCGGAATCTCAAGCCGGCTAATCATTGTCGTCGAATCAGAGTCGCTTCAAATCCGAAATCTCACATGTCTGCTTCACCATCTCACTCGATTCGTATCCCGATGATGCTCGTCATCATTGCAGCGGCGTTAGTGGTCTCGCTGCCGGGAATCACTACTTCAGGACCGTGTTCACCTGACGGCCAGCGATACGCATTTAACGGCGTGCTGGTTCACGACATGATCCGAGACGGACAGGCATTGGATCCTTATCGATACAACGTGGATTTCTATTCGCGTTACCCGGCGACGAATCTGCCCTACGGTCCTCCAGTGCTGGCTGTCGTGTTTGCGGCCGCGTTTAAATTGTTCGGCGTTTCTTTCGCGACCGCGCGCGCGGTCGTATCGCTCTACACGATCGCCACAGCGCTGATGACGAGGTTTCTGGTGGAACGCGTGACGGGGCGTTACTGGCTGTCCGTGCTGGCCGTTGGCGTCCTGTTGTCGAATCCAATGATCGGCATTTGTGCTCATGATATTGGTCCGGAAATGGCGGTCGCGTTGCATTCGTTCCTGACACTATGGCTGTTCTTCGAATATGTCGAGAATGAACGCAAGTGGTTCGGCTTTTTCGCAGCGGTTTCTTTGGGCCTGGGCTTTCTCAGCAAGCAGTACATCATCCCATTAGGACTTGCCATGCCGATCTACGCGGCACTTCGCTGGAAATGGAATCTGCTGAAACGCCGTGAAACGTGGATCGCGGCAAGTGTCGCTGTCCTGCTGACGGTTCCGTATACAGTCCTGAGCCTGAAATTCTCGAATGAAGATCTGGGCCTGAAGCTCGCACCGCCAATGTCAACGGATCTGTTGCTCGGCTACCCACGACTCATGGTGCAGTTCATTCCTGTGCTGCTGCTGATGGCGTCGATCGGGTTAGTCATCGGCCTGATACGTCGCCAGCCGATCGTGCTGCTCACCGGCCTGTGGGCGCTGGTATGGTACGTTTTCAACACATTCTCGATGGGCTACGTCATTCACGAGCGATACCTGTTTTCCTTCGTGCTGGCACTCCTCGTCCCAGCGGTGATTGCGGCAGACGAGATTCTGCTGCTACTGAAACGAGCCAGCATTCAACCGCTTGGATATGCAGCGATTCTCCTCTGGTTGGGCATAGAAGCCAGCCAGACACCGCGATACTTTGTTCGCGGTTACGAAGATGCGGGGCGTTTCGTCGCGGAACTACCCGAACAGGGCCGCTCGGTTCTGTTCTATGGAACATACGATGGTTCGTTCATGATGGGCGTTCGCGAACGTCAGCCTGAAGGTGGCCCGCTGATTCTACGAGGCGAACGACATCTTGCCGTGCGACTGTGGTTTGACGACGTTCCGAAAGAAATTCGAGTCCACACGTCGGATGACGTCGTGAAAATGATGAGCCAACACCAGACCGGATACGTCGTTGTCGAACGAGACCTTCCGGGCACGAAGAACAACTATCCTGAGTATCGATTACTGCTGAATACCGCAGCGAATCACAGGCAGTTCAAAGAACTAAGGCGTTTTCCCATCGAAGACGATTGCTGGTGCGGGGCCGGTTCCGAGCTGATCGTCTACCGCTTTCACCCCGACTTATCTCCCGCAGGAACAGTAACCGAATCTTCAGAAGCGGTTACTCGAGTCCAGATTGAAGTACCGACCCTGCCTGAAGCGTTGGACGTCGCCCTTTAATCCTGTTCAGATGAAATTGATTGGTCTCAATCACTCCGCTCGGATGTTGCTGTGGCTGCGTTCAACGTTCCTGGCCTCGTTACGAGTTTCCTCCAGAACTTGAAGTGATTCGGTCTCTTCGCCAGTTATTTAAACCTGTGTCAAATTCCTCGAACGCAGATGGTGAGCTAGCTTCCTCGAATCACGACAATGGGCATTGACTCGCGGGCAAGCCTTCCCCGTCACCAGCGACGGAGCGACCACGATGCGATCGGTGCCTTACTTCTTCAGTTGGCGACAAAATCTAAAGCCTGCCCGCCTAGCATCGCTGCAAGCTTGCTGGAGCGTGATGTCCCGTGATAGGTTTTATGTTGTTCGATGGCCTTTTTTGACGTCATTCGGCAATGTCGCGATTACCTTCGCTTCAGCGGTTCCGGTTTCAGCGATCGATATAACGATGGAATCCTTGTGGACGTCCAAACCAACTTAACGTACGTTACTGATGGACCAGTGCTCCCGATTATGGGTCTGAAGTTTCGAAAAGTGTAAAAACTCTCCGAAAGCTTAACTCGCGTTTCTCTTGAACACTGGTCATTCCATTTTGACTTCGAATGCAGACAATTGTTTATCGCTCAAAGCGAAGCGGCGGATGTGCTCGGCTTCAAGTACTTGGGGGTAAAGTGGCGTGAAGATTCTTTTCCTGCACGGATGGCATTCGGTTCCCGGTGGCGTCAAACCGACCTATTTTAAAAATCACGGATGGACGGTTATCAATCCTGCCCTTGATGATGACGATTTCAGTGCGGCCGTTTCAATCGCTCAGGGTGCCTATGATCAGCATCTGCCGGATGTGATTATCGGTTCATCGCGAGGTGGTGCCGTAGCTATGAATATTGTGTCGCACGAAACGCCGCTGGTATTGTTGTGTCCAGCATGGAAAAAGTGGGGAAATGCCAGAGTGCTGAAGTCGAACTCTTTAGTATTGCATAGCCGTAACGACGATGTGATTTCTTTTCATGATTCTGAAGACTTGATCGCTCAGAGCAACCTGCC
The DNA here is from genome assembly GCA_031429275.1 of Planctomycetota bacterium. Taxonomy (GTDB): domain Bacteria; phylum Planctomycetota; class Planctomycetia; order Planctomycetales; family Planctomycetaceae; genus SXXK01. The sequence continues at coordinate 3,763 of JANOZG010001045.1, read as the reverse complement.
GCCTGATTCTCTTATCGAAGTTGGCAACGACCATCGTCTTGCTGACGAATCGTCACTTGACGTGATGCTGTGGGCCTGTGGCCTCCTTGCGGCCGGAGAACAATTGCCCTCGATGAATGACGATTGTCAAACAGCCGCAGTTGCCATCAAACGCCGCAATGTCACTTCACAGGAAGATGCCAGTTACATCTGCGATGCCTGCGGAGAAGTGATCGTCATTCCACTTGATCTCTCCGAAGGCACAAGCCAGACGTATGTTGAAGACTGTCCCGTTTGCTGTCGGGCCAATACGATTCACGTGCAAATAAATGACGAAGGAGTCGCGCAGATCTGGGCGGAACCGGAACAGGACTACAATTGATCTCGCCGAACAAGGCGGGCCGGATCATGGGCGAACTATTGCACTTTTCTGGAATATGAAGATGGATCTCACGGAATTGGAAGCGATTGCGAAAAGGGAATTCCAGAAGCATGGCCTGATACATTGGTCATTTGCTTTGGCAGGAACAAAAAGACGGCAAGGCGTATGCAAGTTTCGTGATCGTCGAATTGAGATCGCGGAATATTATGCGCGGCATAACTCACCCGAGAAAGTTCTGGACACGCTGCTGCATGAGATCGCTCATGCATTGGCCGGGCCGAAGGCTCGCCATGGCCCTGCCTGGAAGGCGGTTGCCGTCAGACTTGGAGCGATTCCGCAAGCCTGTGATACGTGCTCCGATACTGTTGTGATGCCCGGCGATTGGCAAGCCACGTGTGATGCGTGCAACAAAACGTTTCACAAATACAAACGCCCAAAGCAATTCAACGGATACCGATGTCGCTGTATCGCACGGCAGGCATTGATCTTTCGATTCATGGGCGATCCGTCTCGCCAACCGTCCGTGCCGGAGCCGACCGGAAGGTCTGCGAATTGGGAAGCCAAATGCACCGGTTGTCAGACGGTCCATCTCCGTTCTCGCAAACCCAAGGCTGGTGTCTGGCGGTGCCGTTGTCCGCAGCAGTGCGAAATCACGTGGCGAAGTTGTGTTTCAGGCGATGATCGATGAATAGCAGGTGTAAGTCATGCCGCCGTATTTCGATACCTCGCGCAACACCAGAATTCAGTTCAGGCAATACACCGGAATGTTCCAAAACGGAGAATTCGTTACTCCGCGACTGGTACCGTGACTGCAGCTGCGGGGATGAGCTTGTCCAGGATTCCATTGACGAAACTGCTGGAGTTTTCGGTACCGAATTCACGAGCGATCTCAATAGACTCGTCGATGACAACGGCGGCTGGAGTGCCCATCTTTGTCATTTCATAAAGTCCCATTCGCAAAACGTTGCGATCTGTCGGAGCCATCCTCTCAAGTCGCCAGTTCGTCGCGGTGCGACAGATGATTTCATCGAGTTCATCGCGGGAAGCAACGACTCCGGAAATGAGTGACCATGTAAACTGGCGTAGTGATTCTTCAATGAACTGTCGGCGAAGTTCAATCTGTACGCGATCCTGATCAGCCTCCGGATTTTGATCCAGAAGATAGAGCATTTGAAGAGCAAAGCGACGAGCTTCAGAACGTCCAGCCATTATTTGTTGGTATCAGCTAAGTGGTGTTTGGGATGTTTTACGTTGTACCGTACGATTTCAAGTTCTCGTGCCCAGGCTCCCGCCTCGGAAAACACTGCTCCGGAGGCTCGTGCCTCGCGGGATTGCTGCAGAGAATCTGTAAGTTCGTGTGCGGTGTTTCAGAGTTGAAGAGATGGACAGAGTCCTGACGTCAGATATTCTTAAGCAGATTGATCATTTCAATTGCGGCCAAGGTTGCTTCGTGACCTTTGTTGCCTACTTTGCCGCCAGCACGGTCCAGAGCCTGATCCATTGATTCGCAGGTGATCACACCAAAGGTCACTGGAATCCCGGATTCTCGCGTGACGCTCATAATGCCTGCAGCGACCTGGCTGTTGATATATTCGTGATGGGTGGTTGAGCCTTGAATGACTGCCCCCAGACAGACCACCGCAGAGTACTTGCCTGACTTAGCAAGTTTTGAGGCTGCGAGGGGAATTTCAAATGAACCCGGTACCCACGCCACCGTAATTTTATCCGCGTTGCCGCCATGACGCACAACAGTGTCAATTGCCCCTTCGAGCAATCGTTTTGTAATAAGGTCGTTGAATCGCGAGACTACAATCGCAAAAGTGGAGTCCGCAGCATTAAGTTGTCCGTGAAGTTCGGTCGGCATAGTGAATTTGTCAGGAAATGAGTTTTGGTCATCAAGGCAGCCCGGGAAGGCCGCACTACGCAATTGTTTATCCCAGATTCATTGAAAGCAAAAATTCTTCGTTCGACTTTGTACGTTTCAGGCGATTGGCAAGCAATTCAATCGCTTCCACCGGAGACATGTCATTCAGCACGCGCCGCAGAGTCCAGACGAGTTTCAACTCTTCTTCGTTGAGCAGCAATTCTTCGCGCCGGGTTCCAGAGCGATTAACGTCGATTGCCGGCCAGATGCGTTTTTCCACCATGCGGCGATCTAAATGCAGTTCGGTGTTACCTGTGCCTTTGAATTCTTCAAAGATGACTTCGTCCATGCGACTGCCTGTATCCACAAGCGCCGTGGCGATGATTGTCAGACTGCCGCCTTCTTCGACACAACGGGCTGCTCCGAAAAAACGTTTTGGGTGCTGAAGCGCGTTCGCATCGACGCCACCGGAAAGCGTCTTGCCGGAGTTCGGTATTTCGGTATTCCAGGCTCGTGCCAAACGAGTGATGCTGTCCAGGAAAATGATCACGTCATGGCCGTATTCTACCATGCGTTTCGCTTTTTCGATCACCATCTCGGCCACTTGAATGTGCCGCGATGTTGGTTCGTCAAACGTACTGCTGACGACTTCGCAATTGACGCCTTTCAGCTTGCGTTCCATGTCTGTGACTTCTTCTGGACGCTCATCGATTAACAGCACAATGACATAGGCATCCGGGTGATTCTGCTGAGTCGCCTTGGCCATCTGCTGAAGCAAAACTGTCTTACCGGCACGTGGTGGTGACACAATCAAGCCGCGCTGACCCATGCCGATCGGAGCAATCAGGTCCACGATGCGGGTGCTGAGGAATTCTGCATTATCAGCCAATCTCAAGCGTCGTTCAGGATGGAGCGGTGTCAGATCGTCGAAAAAGACCTTGTTGGTCAGTTCATTCGGATCTTCACCATTAATTGCCTCGACTCGCAGCAACGCGAAGTAGCGTTCGTTCTCCTTCGGAGGACGAATTTGTCCTGCCACTGTTGCTCCGGTGCGAAGTCCAAAGCGACGTATCTGGCTTGGGCTGACGTAAATGTCATCCGGACACGGTAGATAGTGGTAGTCCGGACTGCGGAGAAAGCCGAATCCGTCGGGCAAAATTTCCAGCGTGCCTTCGCCGAACATCAAGCCGTTAATTCGAGTACGTTCTTTGAGGATCTTGAAAATCAGATCCTGCTTTTTCATCCCGTGGTATTCGGTGAGCTGTTCCTGTTCTGCGATTGCGATGAGTTCTTTCATCGACATTCGCTGGAGTTCAGCGATGTTAATCTCACTACTTTCTGGCGGCGCAAATGTCTCGGCCACGGGCTTTTCCGAATCGCCAGGTTCATGGCGGGTTTCCGTTCGGCGAACGAGACGTGGTGATCCACCAGGGCGAGGATCGTCAGGGCGAGTGCTTCGTATAGTCATGGCCGCGTCGGGCCTCCGGAACAGGAAAGATAGGGATGGGATACAGGAGAAAATTCAGAAAGGTTTAGAT
>JANOZG010001044.1:0-10581 GCA_031429275.1 Planctomycetota bacterium | reverse complement strand
ACAGTTGGCACTCTTGAAGCTGGATACCTTCACTCCCGACGTCGTGTTTTCGGATATTGCGATGCCCGGGATGACAGGATATGAGTTGGCTCGACAGATCCGTCAACGATCCGACTGTTCCCACGTCTTTCTTGTCGCGGTCACGGGGTTCGGCCAGTCCTCTGATCGGGAAAAAGCACTTGAGGCCGGGTTCAATGAACACATGGTCAAGCCTGTCGATATCGCTGTGCTGCATTCGTTGTTCGAAAAACTTTCGTGACCAGCTTTAGCAGATGTCTTTCTGCCGATCACTTCACTGTTTATCAATTCACTTCTCATCCCTCAATCAGGAAATCACAGGAAATGGCTCAGCTTCCCAATTCACTCGATCACCGCAAAGCTGATCACGCGATCAATGATCTATTCGTCAGACGTTGGTCGCCCCGGGCGATGTCCGGCGAACCAATTCCGCATTCGGAACTGCTTCGCTTGCTCGAAGCCGCACGATGGGCTCCTTCGACGTACAACGAACAGGAGTGGCGATTTCTGTATGCAGCCCGCGGAAGTCAGCACTGGCCAACGTACTTTGAATTGTTAATGAAGCCCAATCAGGCGTGGTGCGACAAGGCTGCGTTCCTGCTTGTCGTCCTGTCTCACACGGTCTTCAGCAAGAACGGAAAACCGAATCCGGTGCATACATTTGACGCTGGAGCAGCCTTCCAGAATTTCTGTCTGCAAGGGGCAGATATGGGACTTGTGGTGCACGGCATGGCAGGATTCGATCGCGCCGCCGCGCGAACGATGCTGAACGTGCCGGAGACATACGCCGTTGAAGCCATGATTGCTGTCGGTCGCCCCGGTCATGTCGAAGGTCTGCCAGAAGAGCTTCGCGAACGAGAAATTCCAACCGATCGAAATCCCGTCTCCGCCTTTTCATGCGAGGGTCTGTTCACTCTTTGATTTGCACCGCCGTTGGCATCAATCGAAAAGAGCCTCGCCATGTGGCGAGGCTCTTCTGGAAGCTATTCGAACCTGTCGGTGAACTATTTTTATGTGTCTGTGAGAGAGTGATCGGCCGCAGAAATTGCGTCAGCGGTCAACCGCATGATGTGACTCTCACCAACAACTATTCCACTTTCGATTCAATTCTCTTCAGCTCTGCCTGCTCTTTTGCAAGCGTCGCCTTTGCTTCGGAAACATCAGCCGCTTCCTTCTGTTCGGCTTTTTGTGCCTTTTCAAGGTCGCTTTGCAACTCGGCTCGATCGTCAGCAGTCGCGTTCTGCAGGCGAGTTTCAGCAGCAGCGACGTCCGCCTTCGCCTCGGTGAGTTCTTTTTCCTGCTTTACTAAAGACTCTTCGGACTTCGTGATCCGTTTACGTCCGTCCTCGATGGCTTTAAGTTTAGTTTCATCCAGATTACGTTTAGCCTCTTCGACTTTCTTGTCAGCTGCGAGCTTGGCTTCTGCCAATTCCTGTTGCTTTTCGGCGTCGGCTTCCTCGATTTTTTCCTTGCCTTCACGAATCGCTTCGTTCACATCGGCACGCTCGTCGGCCACCGTTGAGTTCACATCATCGAGGACGATTTTCCGAGTCTCGTGAGCGTTTTCTGCTCCCTCGTTTGCTGCGTCCGCCACCATCTGATTCGCGTCACTCTTCGCCTTGTTCAGATCTGATTCCGCCTTTGAGACGTCTTCAGGGCCCGTGTTACATCCAATGCAAAGTCCCAAGGCAGCAAATGCCGGGACAAATAGTGATTTCTTCATTCGAATTCTCCCTGAAATGTTTTTCTAACGACCTTCAAACTTATCGCAACTCGCAAAGGTTCGGGCTATTTAAATAGCCGCGAGCCATCGCCTGGTGACTGTTGAGTTTCTTACTTACTACTAGTTCGTATTGATCCGTCGACCGCTGATCAGCGCCACGATCGCTAGCACGAGGAACACAAAGAAGCAGATCTTCGCTGCTCCATAGGCCATGCCGCCCACCATGCCGAATCCCATCGCAAAAGCAATCAGCGCGATGACCATAAATACAACTGCGTAACGTAACATGATTCTGCTCCTGACAGGTTTCCTGAATACTGACGACATGAACGTTCGTGTCGGCCGTTTCGATAAGATCAGAGTAAAGCACAATGCATGCCAATTGTGATCAAGTTAGAAAACGTTGATAAATCGTCGGGTTCTGCCAGCGGGCAGCAAAGGACTCGGACGAGTCGATGCGACAGCGATCAATGCGGACGTTGATCGATCATACAGAATCAACTCCTACCGCCTGTTTTGATTCTGTGACGACAATTCTGCAACCTGGATGAACCCATCAGGAATTTTTCAGCCATGCAGTTCAATGTCGTTTCTGCTTCTTCGATGTTTCTCAGAAAGATAACTCAGTCCTGAGTAGATTCGTCCAGCGTGGCATGTTGTTTGCTTTTGAGATCTGGCAGGGAGATGCGACGGTGTCGCATCGTGAGCGATGTCATGTCGACATCGCAATGGAGTAAAGTCAGTAGTAGCTTTGTGAGGAGACGAAAATGTTATTAAGGAAAGCAGTCGAGAATTCATTCTCTTTGGCCGTGATGGGATTTGCATTATCTGGCGTAGCCGTTGGCCAGGTCGCTGTCCCAGGCGCGGGGATTGGCAATGTCGGGGGTAATGTGCAAGCGGACATTAACGCTGCGACAAACGCAGGAACGTCGGCGGTTGATGCCGCGACATCGGCAAACGTGAATGCGAACAGCGGCGTCAATACGAAACCGGACGCACAGATCAACGGCGCACAGATCAACGGCGTGCAGACGGACGTCAATGCAGCGGCTCGCGTGAATGGTCAGAACATCCGCTCAGATGTTCAGTCAAATGTGAACGCGGGCGTGAATAGCCTGCAGAACAATGCGAACGTGACACAGAATTCAAATGCGGCAGCCAATGCGAGGCCATTTGGTGCGACATTTGATGCGAGCAATTCAAACCGCCTGATCATCCGGGATCTGCAGCCGAATAGCGTGGCAGCTCGTCTTGGGCTTCAGTCCGGCGACCGAATCATCGGCTTCAATGGTCAGACCTACACCGATGCTGATCAATTCGATCGCGATTTGAACCAGTTGAATGGAACCTCTGAGGTGCCGTTCATCTACGAACGAAACGGACAACGGTTTACACAACGTCTTCGCATGTCATCTGGCAATGATCAAGCCGGTAGTATTGACCAGATTTCGTACTCTGCGAATCAACCTGTTTTCGGTGTGTCGTCTTCCAATGGATACATTGGCGACATGCATCAAGGCCAGGCTTACGGCGGCCTGAGTGGATACGGAAGTGGCTCTGATTACGGCTCCGCGTGCTGCGCTCAGGCGGTTTCCACGCACCAATTCTGCAGTGTGACTCGTCACCATCGTCATCACCGAGCCTGTCAACATGTTGTAAGCCGTCACCGTCATAACCGTCATAACTGTCGATAGTCGAACGTAAGACAATCATGGAATGTCGATCCCCGGATTTCAGCCTTCGTTACGGGTTAGCAACTCGGGAGCTCAGAAATTCCCCCCGATATCCGACTCAGGTTTTGCACTTGAGTCGGATTTCTTTTACGCCCGACTCTGTGGGACCCGTTAATAGACTGAGACGGGACGACCATGCGTCCGACAGGTAGGCGTATTGCCGAATCATCCGGACGTGTTTATGCAGATCGATATTCTGGCGATCCATTTAGCGCTCAGGATGCTTTGAGAGTCGTCGCAGAGCGGATACAGACATGACGCCGCAGCGAGCCAAAGCAGACCAGCGGTCCGCAGATCCCAATCGTGCATCGCTTCGCAATAATTGTGCTCCGGACACATTCACAGGTCGTGCATCGCTCGCCGGCCATCAGCTGCGAGCGACCTCAACGACAGTGCAGTGCACTTCGATTCCGGAAGATATCTCAATGGGCTGGAACGCCCCGGAAGCTGTCAGGGTACCGTAGGAAAGCTCGTCAAGGGCATCGAGAGTCCGCAAAGAATGCGGCCCAAAGTTCTGACGAGTTTCACGACAATCAGGCGATTGAACACTCGCCTATTTGGAATCATCTGAGCCGACGGCGGCAACGAAGCGATAGGCCGGATTCTCTGCGGAAAACTCGACATCGCTGGGCGACGGAATTTCAACGATTTGTTCATATCGGTAATGTTCGATAAGTCGGCGTTGTCCGTCAGTCGACCAGCCGTAGTTGTCTACTGCTGTTAAGAGTCGAGATTGGACGTCGAAGCAGAGCCTGCTATTGCTGTATTCCGGTACAGAGGACTCATCCTTGAACGTTATATTGACGGTCGCAACTTCTCGCCCGACTATCGTTGACTGCCCCAGATCGAACGTAGCGAGCGTCGACCAATCTTCCCGCTGGCCGTAAAACTCCAGTATTCGAACCGCCAGGTTTTCGATGCCAGCATCCGTGATCGCATAACGGCAGTTTTGCTTTGCCATTCGACAGTCAGGCTCAAGTCGCCACACACGGCGGATCAATGCCAGCCCCTTGGTCGGCTTCACGAGGAGGCGATTATCATTTTCCCCGTCCACGTAGAGAGCTTCCTGGGCGCTGTCGTTCCATCGCATGTAGACACTAAATGGTTCGCGCCGGGTCTTGAACTCGATCCGGTCAACCGGTCGCAGCGTGCCGGACACTTCTTCCTGCATGTCGAGAATTGCTGAATAGCCAGGCATGGATGAGACCGCGTCTCGCGCTGCCTTTAGATGGCTAAGCAACTGTCGAAAACTGCCGTCCTCGCCGTCCGTGCCGTTTGGGGAAGAAGATTCGGCATCGATTGATTTATCTAACGCCTGGCTCGAAGTCGTTTCACTGGGCAATTCAGGGGACGTTAATCGCGGATCTGTTGCATGGGCGTCCCAGGCAAAGTGCTGTGCGGCGAGGCCGCACATCGTCAAAGAAACTGCGGCGATTGACGACTTTAAAACGATGGACATGTTGTTCCTGCTGTCGTTGGCAGACTCCATTCCGCGTTTGGCGAATTCCCAGCTCCATCGGGATTCTTTCTAACGGACAATTGAAACCGAACCGTGCATCCGGCTTGTTGATTTCGTATCACATTCGGCCCAACGGCGAAGACACTGTTGAGTTATGGCGTCTACTGAGGTTCGAGGCTGAGAAATGAAATATGAGCGAGGACTCTGCAAAGATCACTCGCTCACACTTTTAGTTTTAGATGCCATTGATCATGACGGGCATTGCCGATTACCAGGGTTTGAGTTTCCATCCAAGGATGAATCCAATGCCGAGGCAAATCAGAGCGGCCTTTTCCGGCTGTTGTTTTACATAATCTCGCGTGTAGCACTGCAGATCGCACAGAATGCTCGCCTGTGTATCGCACGCTGGTTGTGCTGCGCGGTTGCCCGTTTGACTTTCCGGATTGCGTTCGATGCGATTCTGCGTAGTTGCTGTTGCCATTGTGTTACTCCTTCGTTCTGGTTGTGTTTGGAATCGCGGGTCGCGATTCATCAATGTTTATTCGTCGTGGTGCAGAACTTCCCGCACCCACCTAAGATTCTGAGTCAATTCTTCCTGTGACCGTTTGAAACTCGCTGCTGCTCGGCCGATTCGGATGACGGCGATCCACAGCACACACGCGCCGCCGATTGTGAACGTCATTCCGAGAGCCAGCAGGCAAACCTCATGACTCCATCCGGTTGCACGCTGCAAAGTCTCCGCGATGCCGAAGAGCAAGACCGGGAATGACCCCAGTATTGCGAAGCCGGCAAGCAAAGAAACCGTGATGCCGACTCTCGCATTTGACCAGAACTGCTTTAAATCCAGCGACACTAGCTGCAGCTGGAGATCCATCATTCTGGCGAGATCACGCACCAGCGAGGCAATATTCGTTCCCAGCGGACGTTGCTCAGGAACTTCTACCTTCGTGTCTTCAGCAGCCACCCGAGTGCTGCTCCCAAACAGACGGCTCCAAAGAACACTATTTGAGGATTTTGTCGAATCCATGGGTCGAGTCCTGCGTTTGAAGCCGTTCCCGGCGATGGATTGCTCTGCGCTTGCGTGCTTGGTGTTGGAAAAGTGAATCGTGGTTGAGTGCGTTCCTGAATCACATCAGTTACTCCCAAAAGGTCTTTGAGTGCTTGAAGCATTCGATTTCGTCCCGGTATCGAAGTAACTTTCCACACTCTTCCGAACCAGTATGGAAACCCCGCTCAAGGCGAATCCCGTGAGCATACGAACGGCGGTCGAACGGAAATCGGAACGTTGCGGAGTGTGGGCCGCCAGTTGTTGCTGACGCTGCGACAGTAATTCGTCAATTGATTCCTGACTCAGCTTCACTGACGGCACCACTTTTCGCCCTGGTCCAAGTACAAATCCGGTCAGTAGCCCCGCTGCAACCAGTGCTTTAGGAAACTGCTTGATATAGTCCTTCCAGTCCAACAGTTGAGTCGTATTCGCGACGATTCGTTTTGCGTCCTTATGCATGTGTCGACGCAATGAGGCCATTTTTGACCTGATCTGCACTGACTTCTCATCAAGGGTGATTGACATATTCAGAACGCCTTACGAACGCTGGGATACTTTCACTGAACCGCCAGTGGTCTTTTCACTTCGAGCATCTCATTGGAACAACCAACGCGTGTGCCGTACTAGCTATCGGGGCTAGTTTCGCTCGGATCGAAGCAAAAGACACAACAGTGCTCCGGCAACCATGCCCGTTCCGAATGCTACGCCGACAGACATGCCGGGACGCGTTCGAATCACATCCTGTGCTTCCTCCAAACCAGATTCAACTTGCTTGTTGATTCGTCCGTACTGGTCTTTGACGACTTCGGTCGCACGGTTGGTATATTCGCGGACGGTTTCGGCGGCGTGTGTCACCATCGATTCCCCCTCTTTCATAGCGTTGTCGAGGAATTGCTCAACTTCACGGCGAGCAGTTCCGGTTTTCTGTTCGATCAGTCCGATCAGCTGGTCTGTATTTCCCTGAATTCGTGTGAGATCGTTGTCGGTGATTTCACCCCAACGCTCACGAACTTGTCCCTTCAACTGATCCCACTTTCCCTTGATCTCGGCTGTAGTCGGCATGGTCTTCTCCTCAAATCTTCAATGCTTGTAAAATCGAACTTCAGCGACGATGAACTCGCTGCTCACCTCACTCGTTCAGGGACATGCCAGGAAGAACACTTCCTTGACACCACAATGCTCCTCACGAGTCTCATGACTGAACCAATTGCGAATGCCATGCCAACTCGGACAATACCGAGTAATTCGGGTTGCGAATGCAGGTGACTTGCAGGGCGCCGGCGTTCTGTGGATTGATCACGCACCGGAGCTGAGAGACGCTGCCAGAGCGTGTTTTCCCGGTGTTTTCGGCAATCACCCACAGTGAGCGTTTTGCGGCTCGCAGAACCAACATACCGCCGTCGCGTTCCGGGCGGGGAATCTTCAACAAACAATGTGACACCGATCGAATACACGCCACTCCGCGCGACTGGCGTTCAATGGCATGCTCTGATTCACTTGCTCGCCACGACTGCCGAAGAAACCCGAAGCAGTCAATGGGCTCGGAAAACCTCCAGACGCATGTTCTGAGCTCAATGCACGTCTTTGACGACTGGTGCGTAAAGTGCCAGCGCGGTTTTTGAACAACCGGCGCATTCCGGACTTGCCCAATCTTTGCTTCACTTGAATAAGCAGGCTTCGGCTTCAACCAGAATGAATCGCGCGGCACAGCAATTGCGTATGTGCACATTGAGTCCCGGCGTTAGCGAAATGTTCTCGCAGCGGATGAACGAAAATCACGTGACTGGTAACTGTGAAGAGAATCGCCATGTTGAGTTCAATCTTGTTGGTCATTTTGATCTTGATGCTGCTCGGTGCATTACCCGCGTGGCCACACAGTCGCAGTTGGGGATACGGACCTACAGGCGGACTGGGACTTCTTGTCGTGATTCTGCTGGTGCTGGTGTTTATGGAACGTATCTGATGCATCAGGCATAAGTGAAGCTGCTGAGATCGCATGGAGAGCAGTGAAGAAGCAGCAAAGGAAAGAAAGCCGAACCCCCAACAAAACGTTGGCTTGGCTATACGCAAGGTATTCAATAACCGTTTTAATTCTCAACCAATCAGGAGTCGAATCATGCCATCGGAATACAAACTTCGCAGCGGAAAAATCAAGTACGGCATCATTGGATGGCTTATCGGACTGCCGCTGCCAATCGTCATTATCCTGCTGTTTGTCAGAGGGTGCGACTTCTAAGAGCCGTTGATGGTTCACCGGTGGCATGGTTACTGCTGCAGCGTGAATGCAGCAAGACTTGTGGCCGCATAGCCGACATCAATGACATGGCTCTCGAGAGTCAGTGGAATCAGATCTTTCAAATGAATTTCAATAAGGAGTGAAGCAGAATGGTCAGTCAGACGGTCCTGGAAGAAAACTGGAACGAGATCAAGGCGACATTAAAATCGAAGTGGCAGCAGCTGTCGGACCGCGACCTGCAGAGTTTTAAGGGGTCCGCAGATCAACTTGTCCAGATGATACAGCGTCGTACAGGTCAGGCACGAAACGCAATCGAGAACCAGCTCGAGGAAATGATCACGCAAGGCCGATCAATTCAGAAACAGGTCGGCAAATACGTCTCTGTCGCGGCATCACAGGCAGGTGAAGCTTGTGGCGACGGATATGACCTCGCGGCCCAGCGGCTGGCCGATGGTTACAAGCAGGCGTCGAAGTACGCGAAAGAGAATCCCGGAGCAGCGTTGGCTGTTCTGTTTGGAAGTGGCCTCCTTGCTGGTCTCGGTATCGCGATGCTGATGCGCCGTAAATAGATATCGCTGAGGACGACGATCGACTCACAACAACAAAGACGGTGTTCCCGAAAAGGGAACACCGTTTTGCATTTGACGATGACTGCGTTTAATTCATGGTTTGTTGACGCCGTAAGAGCAACGCGTATGCTATTTCTTCCGATCGAGGTTGATATCCAAATCGACCTTGCCGCTGCCTTTCGAACGTTCCACTTCGATGTTTCCAGCAGGCGTTTCGATGTCAAGGACCTTTTCCTTCTGCTCACATCCAGTGATCGTGATTAGTGATCCAAGCACCAGCGGAAGGCAAAACCAGAACGGAAAACCACGTGGAATTGATTGCATCAAATTGGTCCTATAAAATGGAGTAAAGACAAGCACCAGAATTGGCGACGATTGACGTTGAAACGTCCTATTTTCGTTTGGCGTACATGTCTCTCAGATCGCGAATCCGATCATGCCCAGCTTTGACTCGTGCATACTGTTTTTGAAGGATGGCATTCATCGCGCTGCCGGCTGTTTGGGTAAGAGCCTCTTCGTAGGCATGTTTGATGTGGTCTTCCCCGAACTCAGCTTCAACTAATACAACATGCGGGTCACCACCGTTCAGCTTGCTGCGAACATTGATCCACGCACGATGAACGCCAGCTGCGAAGGAACCATCGGCAATAGCCTCTTCGCCGTTCCACTCAACGTAATCCTGAAGTTCTGTGGCAAATTTTGATCGTTCATGCGCAATCTCCCGGAAGGCAGTCGCGATTGACGGATCGTTGATTTCCTCTGCAGATTCGCGCAATCCATCGTACGCATCAATGTTGACTCGAATGAGATCCTGCAGTTTGCTGACAGTTTCGGGTCTCAAGTCAGCTTTAGTTTCAAGTGACATCGGCGGCTCCTTTGTGATAGTGATAAAACGCTCCCCCCGAGAGAGACAGCAATGACTGTGCCGAAAAAGAAATCCGATCGAGTGGGGCCGCTCTTCTGAGCGATGACACAGGCGTGGCGTTCGCGCACTCGTGATCCAACTCGGGGTTGATTTGAGTTTACAACCGTGACCTGGCTTCTCACCGACCAACCTGACCGATAACCCTTCCACGCGAATCGGCGCATCAAACGTACTGAATTCGTTCGGAGGATTGCAAGCGATTAACATTCCCATGGGAGAATGTTACGATATGCCCACTGCACGGCTGCTCATGCTCTGAAGACACAAACGACCGCCGTGGCGACCACTTATGGTGCGAGTGCATTGAAATCGGAAAACAAAGTTAAAGCCGAGTCTCATGCCAGGTGGGTCTCTGAGCTTGTTACCGTCGGTTTCACCTGCCGTTAAGAATTCTCTGATGTCTGTATGGTGATGGAGTGGCGTCATTTTTCGCAATTTGAACATTGAATCGCAAATCCAGCATTCAATCAATCGACCACTGATGCACAATCGAGGCTACTGATGGAATTCATCACCAAACTTTTCGACACGTCGGATTTTCCGGCTCGGTGGACATGTGGCCTGTGGACGAACGGGCATGGATGGCTGCATATCCTGTCCGACATCGGTATTTGGTCGGCGTACTTTACCATTCCGCTCGTGCTGGCCTATTTCGTCTCACGCCGCCGCGACCTGCCGTTTCGTCGTGTGTTTGTGCTTTTTGGGGCATTCATTCTGTTGTGTGGCACCACGCACCTGATGGAAGCCATTATTTTCTGGTGGCCAGCCTATCGACTTGCCGGAGTGCTCAAGTTCATCACAGCACTCATTTCATGGGGTACCGTCGTGGCACTCGTGCCAATCATTCCCGGAGTGCTTGCGATGCGCAGT
>JANOZG010001043.1:0-2959 GCA_031429275.1 Planctomycetota bacterium | reverse complement strand
AGGCTGCTGAAAAACTTGAATAAGGTTACCGGAGTCACGATCCTGCATGTCACTCACAATCAGGAAGAAGCGGATGCCCTGGGAGACTGCTGCATTCGACTGATCAAAGAAAAATCAACAGGCAGCGTGATCATGCAGAAGTCTGGCGACTAAATGAACATGACGATCCAAAACCAAATACTGATCGAACTCACCGGTCCTCTCCAACGCGCCGCAGGCTGTTCGCAGGTTGCGATTCCCTGTGAGTCCTCACACACATTGGGAGCCGTCTTTGCGTTGCTGCTGAATCAGTATCCTGCCATGAAAAATGTGCTGGGCGATTCCGGTCGCTACACGTCAACCGAAGGCGATCTCCCGCCGGGGCTGCTTGTGATCTGCGATTCCGTCACCTTGAAGGCTCGCCTCGAGACTTCTGTTAAAGCTGGCGATCAGCTGATACTCATGCCCATGATCAGCGGCGGATAAATGATGCAGAACGAACCCACCAAACAACCTTTCGAGCGGTCGCCGCAAAACGTGAAGTCCTTGCCGTTGACCGATGAAGAACGCGAAACCTACGCCTGGCAAATGGACGTTCGTGACTTCGGTGAAGCAGGACAAAAGAAGCTGAAAGGAGCCAGCGTGCTCATCAGCCGTGTGGGCGGACTGGGCTCGGTCGTCGCTTACGAGCTCGCTGCGGCCGGCATCGGAAAATTGATCCTCGCACATGCCGGTAACGTGCAGCCGTCAGACTTAAATCGTCAATTGCTGATGACACATGACTGGATTAACAAACCAAGAATTGAATCAGCCGAGCGCCGATTGAAAGAGTTGAATCCGCGTCTTGAAATTGTCAGCATCGCCGAGAACATCTCCTCGGAGAACGCCGATCGACTGACTGAGATGGCCGACTGTGTCGTTGACGCAGCACCGATGTTTCAGGAACGTCTGGCGATGAATGACGCAGCCGAGAAACAAGGCAAGCCCGTGATCGAAGCGGCCATGTACGAGCTTGAAGCGTCACTTACCGTGATTCATCCACCGAAAACACGGCGATTTCGAGACCTCGTCCCGGATGTTCCTCAAGGCTGGCAGCGTAGATTCCCTGTCTTTGGAGCTGTCAGTGGTACCGTTGGATGTATGGCAGCGATGGAGGTCATCAAGCTGGTCGCGGAGATCGGTGACCCTTTGCTGAATCGCATGGTTCGCATCGATCTGAGGTCCATGCGATTTGATACGATTCGATTAATGTAGAGTGGTTTTGCAATCTTCTGAATGGACGTATTCCATGAAAACCAACCCCGACCACTCAACGACGAATCGGCTGACCCGCTGCGGTGTAATCGCAGCCGTGGTTATCACACTGACGATGTCGATTGAAGCAAACGCCGGTGACTGGCCGATGTGGCGATACGACGCGGGACGCACGGCTGCATCGCCGGAAACACTGCCGGACAATCTGCAACTGCTGTGGACGCGCGAGGGAACTCAGCGAGTTCAGGCGTGGGATGATCCACTCAATCTTGATCTGATGGCATACGATCGACTGTTCGAACCCATCGTGATGGACGGGCGGATGTTCGTCGGTCACAGCGACAGCGACAAGTTGTCAGCCATTGATGTAAACACGGGCAAAGAATTGTGGTCTGTTTACGCCGACGCACCGGTCCGATTGCCACCCGTCGGCTGGAACGGCGCCGTTTACTTCACAAGCGACGATGGCCGCTTGTACTGCGTTGATGCAGAAACCGGCGCGACGCGATGGCAGTTCGCCGGCGCCCCCGGACCGCGGAAGGTCGTCGGCAACCTGCGACTAATCTCAGCCTGGCCAGCGCGAGGCGGTGTGGTGGTTCGCGATGGCAAGGTGTATTTTGCGTCGAGCATCTGGCCATTCATGGGCGTGTTTATTTACTCGCTGGATGCCGAAACCGGCGCTGTTGAATGGGTTAATGATTCGGCAGGTTCCACGTTTATCAAACAGCCGCACAGTGCTCCATCGTTTGCTGGAGTCGCTCCGCAGGGCGCGTTAGTCGCGACAAAGGACGATTTGATTGTTCCCGGCGGTCGATCGGTTCCGGCGGTGTTCAATCGCAAGACCGGCGAGCTGCGTTATTTTGAACTGAACGCGGGCGGCAAGGGTTCGGGCGGTTCTTTTGTGGCCGCCGATGATTCCGTGTTCTATGTGCATACGCGATTGAAAGGCGTTCGCGAATTCAATCTGCCAAAAGGCGAAAAGACCGCCTTCCAGCCCAACGAACCTGTTCTGCACGGCACGATGGTCTATTCGGCCGAAACCACCGTAGAAGGTTCGCCGGTCATTCGAGCTTACAACGCGGAACGCGCGATTGTTTGGGAAGTTGCAGCGGACGGACGTGGCGATCTGATTCTGGCCGGCAACAAACTCTACGCTGCTGGTCCTGATGGCTTGAACGCAGTGGTGTTGCCTGCAGCGGATTCCAACAACAAGCCCACAGTCGTGTGGACGACGAAAATCAACGGGCAGATCGAGCGGCTGCTGGCTGCAGACGAGAAGCTTTTCGCCGTGACTGTGGAAGGCCACATTCTGGCCTTTGGAGAAGCGTCCTCGGCGGCGCAAACAGAAATGGCATTGCGTGTTGCCGACATGCCGGAACCGCTTCATGTGTCTGACGAACATTCGCAACTCGCCAAACAACTGTTGGCTGCTGGCGATGCGCAGGGATTCTCACTGTGGTTCGGTGCGGCCAGTGAAAACGTCATTGATGCGATCGCCACGCAATCACCGTTCGTGCAACTGGCGATCATCGATCATGATGCCGAACGAGTTGCCAATCTGCGTCGTCGTTTCGACGCGGCGGGCTTGCTGGGCCGCGTGACTGCTCATCAGGGATCTGTCGTCAGCTTTGATGCGTCGCCCTATTTGTCGCACATGATCTTTGTGGGTTCTGATCTCGCACCGACACTCGCCGCCGATCCAGCATCGCTGGCCAAAGCGTACGAA
>JANOZG010001042.1:0-19186 GCA_031429275.1 Planctomycetota bacterium | reverse complement strand
AGCGACAAAAACACAAATGGCCATACCCAAAGCAGGCCGGACCGATCGTAACGCTGTTCCGGCAAATGGGGCCCTTGGCGGAAACCCCGGAACAGCGCTACGCTCTGTCCGGCCTACGACGACAAGCTACATCGCCGCAGTGATCATTGCACTCTCGGCCGCGCCGGTTATGGCACAATCGCCGGTCGATATGCGGCAGACCGCAACCGAGATCAATGCCGCGAACACCTTGCTGCGTGACGGCAAGGTTGACGAAGCTCTTGACGCTTATCGCAAAGTTGTCCCTGTCGAACGGCAGCGCGTTGAGTTGAATTACAACATGGCGGTGGCGGAGTATAAAAAGGGAAATATCGACGCTGCTGAAAAACTTTTCACGGATGTTGCCGGGACAGCTTCAACCATGATTGCTGCTGATAGCCGCTACAACCTTGGCAATTGCCAATATGCGAAAGCGTTGCAGTTGTCGGGAGAAGACAAACCTGCCGCCATTGAAGTTCTTCGCGAAGCCATCGGTAATTATCGCGGAGCCTTGCGAGGAAAGCCCAACAATCCTGACGCTCGTGCCAATATCGAACTGGCTGGCGAACTGATCAGAAAGCTCGAACAGGAACAGAAGAAAGAAGAACAGCAGCAGCAGAAACAAAAGGACGAAAAACAGCAGGATCAGCAAGACAAAGATCAGCAAAAGGACGACGAACAGAAGCAGCAGGACAAGTCGCAGGATGCCGAGTCACAGAAATCGGACTCCGAGAAAGAGGAATCCCAGAAGGACGATTCGCAGAAAAACAGTGAGCAGAAAAACTCGGATTCGCAGGATTTAAAATCTGATCAGCAGGCAAACGAAGAACAGATGGATGAAGAGCAAAAAAAACAGGACGAACAGGCGGTCGATAAATCCGGCGATCGGCAGAACAAGAACGATCAGCAAGACTCATCAGAACAAAAAGGCCAGCCGAAGAGTTCCGACGGCCAGCAAAAGCAGCAGCAGAATACGCAACAGACGTCTGGCGATCAGGAAAAGCCGGAGGATGAAGGCAATCCGGAAGAGCAGGATCCGACGAACAAGTCTGTGCCCACCGGCGATCTGAAAGCCGCCAGCGAGCAGGAACAAAACAAGAAGCCCGACGGCGCAGTCAGCTCGGCAGATCAGAACGCCAAAGTCGGACTTATGACACGTGAAGAAGCGCTCAAGATGCTTCAATCGGTTCGCGACCGCGACATGCTTCGCCGCATGCAGCAACAACGACAGGAAAGATCCCGCCGCGTACCGGTTGATAAAGACTGGTAATGGAGAATTTGAAATTTCAGATCTCAAATTTCAAATCCAACTCGGTAGGACAATCGCGATGAGACCAGTAACAACCATCTATCCAATCATTGCCCTGATGGCATTCACACTCAGCGGCCTGAGCAATTCTGTAATGGCCGCTGATGTCGATGCGCGACTTTCGACAAAAGAAGGCTGGGTTGGAATGCCGGTCGTATTGCAGCTTGCGATCAACGACGCAACCGACTACGAACAACCCACTCTTCCCGAAATCGATGGCTGCGACATCCGCTCCGCTGGCGCGCCGTCGCAGAGTTCTCAGATCACGATCATCAACGGTCGACAGACTCAGAAACGCAGCGTCGTGATGCAATTCCTGATCACTCCGCGCCGCGAAGGAACTTTTGAAATCCCGCCGATCACGATCAAGGTGGATGGACGAAGTGTGACTACGGATAAGCTGAGATTCGTGGCTAGTAAGAGTCAAACAGGGAACCTGCTGTTCGTCGAAATTGAAGGCGTCAAAGACAAAGTGTTCGTGGGCCAGCCGCTTGAGATGACGCTGAAAATCCGGATCAAACCGTTTCAGGACAAGGAGCGGAATCTCACGCTGTCAGAAGGCGACATGTGGCAGATGATTTCTGAATCAACATCATGGGGCAGTTTCACCGATCGCATGCAGGAACTGGCCGCGAATAATCAGCGTCCTGGCGGTCGTGAAGTTCTGCGAGATGACGGACAAGGCAACGAACGAAGTTACTACCTGTACGAGATCTCGTCCACAATTTATCCCAAACGTCCTGGGAAGATTGACGCCGATGACGTCCAGATCGTCGTCAACTATCCGACAGAACTTGGCAAAGCCCGCGATCCCTTCGCAGGCTTCTTTGAAGACAGCGGTTTCGGTGGACGTTCGCCGTTGTCACAGATGATGAATGATGATTTCTTTTCGTCGCCGTTTGGCAATCGCCTGACGGTATCGGCGACACGACCAATCGTTGGCGAAGCCAAAGTGGATTCGACAGAAATCCTGCCGGTGCCGTCCGATGGCCGACCGTCGGATTACCGAGGAGCCGTCGGCCGTTACAACATTGTCACTCAGGCCACACCAACCACCGTCAACGCCGGAGATCCAATCACGCTGAACATCGGCATTGCGGGTACCGGCCCCATGGAACTCGTGCAAGCTCCACCGCTGTCGGAATTGCCAGCGTTGACTTCGGATTTCAAAGTCGCGGATCAGTCACTAGCCGGTTTTGTGCAGGACGACACGAAGCTCTTTTCGACGATAATTCGTCCGCGTCACGAAGGGATCACAGAGATTCCCGCGATCCCGTTCAGCTTTTTCGATCCCGCCACAGAAAAATATGAAACCGTGATGAGTCAACCCATTTCCATCACCGTCGAAAAATCCGAATCCTTGTCGCTCGATGCAATCGTGGGCAAGCAGCATCGTAATGCCAGCGGGAACAGCGAGGACTCAGAAAAAACTGCTCGCTCAGGCAAAACAGCAGAACCCGAATTCACCAACGACCACTCGGCTGCCGCACTCGTCGCTCAATCGGCAATGGAGTCCGGCGAATGGTGGTGGTTCTTCGTCATCGCTCCGCCAATCGCATGGCTGGTTACAGTCGTTGTCCGCCAACGATCCACTATCGGCAGCCGACTGCCGAGTTTCAGGTCCGCCGCAGCTCGCTGCCTGAGAGATCTCGGCCACGCCAATGAATCATCCGACGTTGTCGGTGCGCTGATTCGCTACATCGGCAGCCGAACGCGTCAGACCTGTGCAACTTCCGCATCCGCCATCGGCGCGCTGCGAACGTCGGGCCTGTCACAACTTGCGATCGATGTGGAAGCTTTCTTCCACCGCGCCGAGCAGTCATACTTCAGCGGCGATGCGCAGCAATCTCTGCCAGACTTACAACAAAGAGCCCGCGAGCTTGTTGAGAAAATCGAATCTGCCGTTGCCTCGATCAGCAAGTCGCAAGTCCGCCGATCAAAACGTGCTGAAACCAGTCGCAACGCAAAAGTCCGCAGAGTCACCAGCAATGCACAGCGTACTTCGATGCTTCTGTTCGCGTTGGTATTCTTCACGGGGGACAATTTGACATTGGCGAGCGGCTGGCCGTCAGTCCTCCGTGGACCAGGCTGCGACACTCGGAGGGCTGACGCCCAACCGCTCGCCGTTGCCTCACTTCTGGCCGCACATAGTATCGTTGATTCATTGGCTGGCGATACCATCCAGCTCTCCGCCGCTCAACGACAAACACTGCTGACCGAAGCAGGTGAGCTTTACGCAAAAGCCACAAACATCGCCAAAACGGATGCCGCTGAAGCCAGCGACCTGTTCACAGCGGCCTCTGCGAAGTACCAACTGCTGGTCGATTCCGGCATCCACAACGCTCTGCTTTACCGCAATCTTGGCAACGCATATCTGCAGAACAACCAGCTTGGTCGAGCCATCGCGAATTATGAACGTGCCACTCAACTGGCTCCCAACGATTACCAGCTTGCTGTGAATCTGGAATTCGCAAACTCCCTCGTAAAAGGCGGCGAAGCAACAGTCGACGCCGCAACCAGCCATGCGGCTGGCGATCCAGCGTCGCTCAGTTCCATCAAGCACACACTTCATGCGTGGAACAGAATGCTGGTGGGCATCATCGGGCGACAAACGATCATCTGGATGCTTGTAATATCATCGCTGTCGTTCTGGGGACTGCACATTGTTCGAGCCCTCGGATACCGATTTCCGGCCTGGCGACTGGCCATCGTCCCGCTGCTGCTGCTACCAACATCACTGACGTCGGCAGCTCTGGGATCAACACAGCCCAGCAACGTCGAAAACGGCATCATCGTTGCCAGCAAAACCACACTGCACTCGGGCGACGGCGAACAATTTGACGCAGTCGCGTCCCTCGATTCCGCCCAAGGCCACCGCGTTCAGATTCTCACTCATCGAGGCGAATGGATGCAAATCAAAACCCGCCACGGCCAGATCGGTTGGCTGCGATCGCAAGACGTGGAAGAGATATCATTTGCTGGTCCACGTTCGTAGGACGGGACTCCAGTCCCGTCCTGATAGTTGTTATTCGAATTATTATTGGGGGCAGAAATATTTTGGGCAGAAAAATTCTGCAGCTATCTTTCTGCCCCGTACAACGTGATTTCAAAAATCTAAAGCGGAACCCACCTCGATCAGATAAATAGCAGCTTTTGCGATCCCCTTATGCTAAACACCGACCGGCAGGTTCATGTCGGCGGAGGAACCGACCACTCAGTGATCGTGCGACTATGGATCGACAAGTTCAAACTTTACACGGACCTTTATGCGCACATTTATTTCCCCCAAACCCTCGGAGGACTCGAATTCATCCTGCTGGGACCCCATTCCGTAAATTGCCGTCATCGAAGATTGCGTATTGAGATCTTCGACCTCAGATACCTGCAAAACCTTGCCCAACTTACTGTCGGTCAAAGTCGCGATCTCTTCAGCGGACTTGCGGGCTTCGTCAATGGCCTGTTTCATCGCTCGGCGTCTTGCCGCCGGTAGATCCGAGTGACTGAAGTGCATCAGGTTTTTCATCCCTGCTGCATTGCCGAGGATCGCCTGCATTTGGGTGCTTTCCGTTTCTGACGAAAATAACACCTCTGCTTCGTTCACCGCATCCACAAGCCTGACCAGCGTTTGCTGAGCTTCCTCGAAGTCCTCCGGTTTCAGATTCCTGATCGAGATTCTTATTTTTTCTCCCACGACGAATTCGCCGGGCTCGCCCGGTGCCATATTGCCAGCCATTCCCATCACGCGTACGCCTATTCCCATGTCGCCGCTTCCTTCCGGCACACGCGAGGTCGTGACGCCCCGAAAGCTCACTTCGACTCCTTCGAATGACTTTGGGTTGATTGCGGAACTGAATTCCTTTTTGTTCTTCTCAAAATCCTCCTGAGCATCGGCCGCGGTTTCGCCACTTCCATACAGCTGCCCCTCAAGGAAGGCTACGTTCGGATCAACCGTGATGACTCCGATGCCATGGACATCAACCGAACGAGTGTCGGCAATGGCAATCGTCGGCCAAAGAAGTACTACGAGGCAGGCGAATGGTGTGTAGTTCATAGATACTGTCCTCGGCGGAAATGGACGTGGAAAAAATGACTGACTTTGTGATGCGGCTTGAGCGTGGCTGTCCATTTAGAAACACGCGATTCGCCCGTGCATGTGCTTCTTTGTTCAAATAAGCCGTCGCGGCGAGATTCCGGAGTCGTGGATTGTAATGAGCGAGCAGATCATTTGGCAATGTGGTGAGGTCATTCTGTCTGCCGCTGTGGAGGTACGCATGAAAAGGGCTGAGAGCCTGCGGGAGCAGGGGTCAGGCCATCTGCAGTCCTTCATGATACCATGTCAGCAAAGAGGCCACTTTGATCTGTTTGGACTGGGGTCGATCCGACCCCTAATTCTTATTGTTTTTTGAGATTTTACCTTAAAGCAACACAGATGGCACAGGCTCTACCGCTTGCCATAACTGTTCTTTCCTGGCAGCTCTTGCAGAGCTCAACCTATTTGATCGCGGCATCACGCGGCGAAAAGAAATAGCCCCATGTCGACACTTCATTCGCTTTCTGATCGCCCTCATGCCAAACCTGAACGTCATTGTGATTCAGCGTCACATGAACGGAAGTCATGTGAATAGGCCGATACGTCCAAAGCATCGTGTCGGCCTTCTTTTCAAGTTGCAGGATCAGCAGAAAATCGGGATTCGTTCCGGTCGCGTAGGCGAACACAGCGCCATACAGAATGTTCTCCTCCTCGGCGGAGAACTCCAACAACGGATGGGGCATCGGCCTCAGTACGTTCTTCTCGAGAGCTGCCGTTGCCGTGAACTGTCGGTTGATCTGACGCGCGGTGAATTTCCAGGTCGTTTCATTGCCTTCAGTCTTCTGCTTTCCAGGTACTGGTGACGAAGCCACCGGCTGCGCCGTTCTGCTATTGGCTATGTTCTGCCATTCACATCGAACAGAGTCCGAAGTTGCATTGGCGAAACACCATGTCCACGACGGGTTTCCCGGCCATTCATTTACTTCAATCTTTTGAAACAAGGACGGCACATCGCCAGTCATCCAGACCCACAATGTAGAGTCCTTGATGTCGCGAGTTTCGTCGCCGTAACGAAGCAACGGATTCTTGCGAAGTGTCATCGGCACAGCTGGTTTTTTGTCAGTGGCATCGACTGTGAAAATGCACTGTTTTGCCAGTTGCTTCATTGCCTTTTGCGCGGGGCGATCCTCGCTAACGGAAGGAATGTCGCTTTTGGGATTCTTTGACTGTTCTTCCGATGATGTTTGCTCAGCGGCATCAGCCACGTCGTCCCACATTGAGCTCGACAGCAAGACTCCAAAAAATCCTGCTGCCACCAACACGATAAAGTACGGTTCGCTTCGCGGATTCATGACTTCGCCTAAAAATCGTGCTAACGTTCATCCATTTCAGGTCAACTATAGACATTATGTCATGTGCAGTCAATACAGTCACCTGATTGAAGGGACCAACAGGCGGTGGTCGAGATAAGGGGTCCGGTCGGTTAGATCTCATTTAGGTCGATACTCATTTAAATGAGACCCAATCACAAAATGCGATTGCCGCACGTTCGAGCGCGCAGGCGATCCCACCCAACAACACTCCGATTCGCAGTGTATGGTACAAGGATAAGGCGATGGATTGGCAGCCAACAATACTCACGCCGGCGGATTGGCGTGGCGGCGGGAGCGACGCGGTGAACTCACTCCCTGCAATGTCGAGGGGCGTCCGGCTTCCGTTTGAAATCGTTTGCGGAAATTCTTCATCAGGACAAACCTCAAGGTGCTCAGCACTGTCAAGTGGCGTACCCACGAAAGTCCAACCTCTGCCATTGTTATGGACGTCAATCTTCAGAATAATGGAAAGAGTATCAGGCCCTGAACGCTGAGATGGCACAGCGGTGCCCCGGAATATTTGAACGCAAATTGCCATTATCTCGTCCGACAATTGTTGTCCGTATTTCGGCTTTGTAGACTACCGCCTCGGATAGTATGCCTGAATGGATGCACGGAGGCTTGTCAATGAAGACGAAAACGGCTGCAGCGAATCCGCTGCCTGATGCAACACTTGCGGACCCAATTGGTGATTCTGCGACGATGCGTACGTCGTTTACGCCCGGCGGGATTCCTATTCGCTTTCGGTCGGACCTGTCTGAATTCCTGACGACGAACGACCACGCAACTCGCGAACAGTTGCTGCTGCATCTCACACACTCGCGGCTGCAATTGCTGCGAGGCTTCGACGAACTGCTGTGTCTGGATGGCCTCACGGGTGTCGAACATTTGCCGCATCAGATAGAAACTGTCCGCAAGGTGATGCGGCGGTTTCGGGGCCGCGTGTTGCTGGCCGACGAAGTAGGCCTTGGCAAAACGATTGAAGCCTGCCTGCTGCTTCGTGAATATCTGATGCGACGGCTGATCAAGCGAGTTCTGATCCTTGTTCCTAATCCCCTCGTTAGTCAGTGGCACGAAGAACTCTCGTCAAAGTTTCATCTGGATTTCAAAGTCGCGCCGCGAACAGCGACCAGCAGTCGAGACGATTTCTGGGCGTCACATGATCGTGTTCTGGTTTCCACATCGTTCGCACGAACCGGTCGCAGGCCAGAAGCGATTGCGGCGGCACACTGGGATCTTGTCATCGTTGACGAAGCCCATCACTGCCGAAATCGCACGACGAAACTCTGGAAGCTTGTCAATTCGTTGCAACGTCGCCACATGTTTTTACTCACCGCGACGCCCGTCCAGAATAATCTTATCGAATTGTACAGCCTGCTGACGTTGCTGGAACCTGGTCATCTGAAGACAGAGGCCGACTTCAAAAAGCAATTCGTGACGAAAGGAAATCCACGCGACCCGCGCAATCGCCATCGACTGCGTGATTTGCTGGGCGAAGTCATGATTCGCAACACTCGCGGCCTTGTTCAGATCAATTTGCCGCCGCGTTATGCTCAGACGATCGTTGCCACACCAGGAGGAGAAGAATCGGTATTGCTCGCCGATATTCAGGCATATCTGCGCGATCAGGTTTTTGCCATGAACGCAACGAAGGCTGATTCTGAACGGGACAGTTCAGACGAGCTGGAAGCGTCATCCATTGGATCGGTCGATGTGCCTGACAGTGCGGCGAAAGAACCAACCGGTATTTCCCGCATGAGGCTGCACGCGATTTTGACATCGATCGGCAGCCACCCGGCAACTGCTGCGGCGGCACTTCAGCCACTTGCGGACCACGATGAACGGGCTCGTCTGTTGTCCGAACGAGCGTTAAAGATCTCTCGTTCTGCCAAGGACGAACGACTGCTGCAACTTCTGAAAGAGAGCCATGAACACAAGGTTCTGATTTTCGTGGCGGCAATTCGTACGCTGCATCGATTGCAATCGCTGCTGACAGAAGCTGCGATTCCTTTTTCGACATTCTCCGGCGAACAATCATCCGCTGACAAAGACGCCGCAGTAGAACAATTGAAGTCAACCGTCAACGTGATGCTGTGTACCGAATCCGGCGGCGAAGGTCGCAACCTGCAATTTGCCGATACACTGATCAACTTTGATTTACCATGGAATCCAATGAAGATCGAACAGCGAATCGGGCGCATTCATCGCTACGGACAGACTCAGGATGTGTTCATTTTTAACCTGTGTACGGCAGGCACGCTGGAGTCCAGAATCCTGAAACTTCTCAACGATAAGATCCGGATGTTCGAACTGGTTGTTGGTGAAGTCGGCTCGATCCTCGGCAATCTGGACGATGGCCAGGAATTCGAATCGCTGGTACTGCAGCTCTGGCAGAAAGCGAGTAACGACCAGCAACTGGATGCCGATTTCGAAACGCTCGGCGACACGCTGGTGGCCGCTCAGGAAAAATATCTGGACGCCAAAAACCTGGATGAAGCTCTGTTTGGTGAGGACTACGAATGAGTCGCAGCAATGTGGAATCGCAACTGGTGGAATTTGCCACGGCTCTTGTGGAAAATTCCGGCGGCATCATCGACTGGCAGTCTGACGGGGCTCAGGCGACGGCCATTGTTCCGCTGGAGCTGGCTGAAAGTCTTGGGCAGCACGAAGAATCGTTTGTCGTGAACACGCAGCCGGGTCATGACGGACTTGTGCTGTCACTCGGTGGAGAATTTGTCGATTTGGCCGCGCGGACGTTGCGACATTTTGTGCCGTCGGCGGGCGCGTTTATTGTCGATGATTTGCCGGTCCGAAAAACGGAATTCGCCTCAGCGGTGGAATCATCGTTCGGTTGGCAGAATGCCCGCGCCAAAGTTCTCGACGGGCATGCCGTGAAGGTGCCGTATCACGCCTGGTGGTTTCACGCGACGCTGCAGTCAGAAGAAACGTGGGAATCGCTGGTATCCGTGACGCTGAATGCTCGCTCGGGCGTCGTCGTGCCGTTGAATGATCTGTTGAATCTCGGCGACCTGCGACCAGGCATTGACGCACCTTCCGAATCGAACGTCACGCTTGATTTGGCACTGCGTGTTGCAGAATCAGAAACGATGCGACAGGCGACTTCATTCCTTCTGCGAATCGATGCTCGACGAGATCGCGATCGCAAACGTCTTCAGGAATACTACCGCGCTCTTCAGCGAGAAAGTTCAACACCCAACAAGCGCACCAAGACCGCTCCGACGAAAGAAGAAATCGATTCACGCCAAAAGGCCGTGAAGCTGGAGCTGCAAAGAAAGCTGAGCGAACTCGACGAACGATATATGTTCAGTGCCGTGTTGCGTCCGATCGTCCTCGCCGAATTCCGCATTCCCGCCGTGGCAATTGACGTGGAAATCCAGAGGAAAGCTGAGAGGCGAGTCTTCCGCGTCTACTGGAACGCGATGCTGAAGAAGATGGAGCCATTGTCATGCAGCCGTTGCCACCGAACGTCATTCAATTTCTGGTTTACGAATGATACCGTTGATCCACTCTGCTCGGCTTGCCACGGCGCTTGATGAAGTATTGCGAGAACCGACAGCAGCCATTTATTCGGTCATTGATACGGCTGGATGAGTTTGAACATGTGGATTGGAGGTTCGTCTAAAGTGACCTCTGCATTGCAACAACCGGAAGAACGGTCGGTTACCCGGATCGTCGTTCCTCAGCGTGATCAGTTGGCACTTGTCGAACAGGATCTGGCTTCCGATTTTGTTCGTGATTCTTGCTTAATCCACTCTTTTTGCTGTGACAAAGCACCGCCCTGACCGCTGAACTCAAAGGTCAGTAAAGCAAACAGGCCTGCACTTCCGGTTCCAGAAGTGAGGCCTGTCGGTGAATTCGTTATTCAGAACGGTCTATGCTGCCTTGTCGATCGCTTCATCGACTTCATCTTCGTACACCAGATAGTAGATATTGCTGGCGGCTTCTTCGAGGTAGTGTTTGATGTTCTCGCTCTGCACGCCAGCGATGAGGCGGTCGAGTGCTTCGACAACGCGATCGACTTCTTCGCTGCTGATTTCTTCAAACTCATCTGTCGTTGTGAGTCGATACTGAGCGTTGATGATTTCTTCGTTATGTTCGTCTGACATTGCATTTACTCCACAGTGTCTTCAGTGGACTTGAAACTTCGTCGGGGCTGTCGTGTCGATTCGAATTTGTGATTCGCCGAGATTCGTGACCAAGGACTTTGGTGACTGATTCACGCAACCCATAGTGTCTATCGGAATTCTGACTCAACCAGCTTTGGCCGAATGTGGCATGATCCCAAAGTTCCTCGATCGCAGGGCCGGTGACTTGAGCGGAATTGAAAAACCGCCGGGAATTGAACTGCTCGTGGCAGAGCATTCAAGCAGATTCTGCGGGGCACAGGCACTGGCGTTGAGTACAGTGGTGGCTATTTTGGGCAATGCCAACGCTTGGTGAAGATTGCCGGTTTGGGAGTCACTGGAAGCTTAGGGCGACGGTGACTGTTCGTTGTGTGGCGAGGGATATGGCGCTGCTGCCTTGCTTGCCATGGCAGCTCGACGAAGAAACTTGAACGTGAAGGCGAGGATGAGCTTTTCACCGAGTCGCGGAAACACATCGCGAAACAGAAATACCGGGCGCAGCGCTGGAAAGTTCAAAATCATTTCCGGCTGCCCTGTTCGAATGGCTTTTTCAACCGCTGCGGCCACATGTTGAGCCGTCGTGCCGCCGAGGAATCTGGATGTCCGACGACCAGTGGCTTTGACGATTTCATCATACACTCCGCCATCCGTTGCAAAGCCCGGACAGATCGCTGTGGCGGTGATTCCATGGGGCAGAAGTTCGCCACGCAAGCCTTGCGTGAAAGCGATCATGCCAGCCTTCGTCGCACCGTAGACAGCTCCAAAAGCTGGTCCATGTTTTCCGGCTGTGGAAGCCATATTGATGATACGACCGAAACCCTGCTTTCGCATAATGGGTACGACATGCCGAGTCAGCACAATCGTACCAGTCAGGTTTGTTTCGATCGTCTGCAGGATCTGGTCGATGGGCAGTTGATCGAATTCTGCAAAGCATTCGATCCCGGCATTGTTCACCAGCACATCGACGCGTCCAAACTTTTCCATCGTCAGGCGAACCAGATTCTCCAATGCGTTCGGATCGGCCACATCGGTCGCGACTGCGAGACATTCACACCCAGCTGCCGTAAGCTCCGACACCAGCTGCCGGAGTTTATCCTGAGAACGCGCTGCCAGAACAATCCGGAAATTCTTCGTCGCCAGCTGCTGACAGATGATCTTCCCGATGCCTGCCGACGCTCCGGTCACGATGACGGTGAGTTTTTCCGGTATGGACGCCTGATTCGCCATGAAAATAGATCTTCCGGTTGAGCATTACGAGTGTGATCGATTTGTCTGGAATTCGTACAGCATTGCAGATTGTCACGCTCTCGTCGAATGTAGAATGCTACCATGTGGAGCGATCTGCATTTTGCAGGAATTCTGATCCCGCGAGGCCAAATGAAAGATCCTGACCTCAGACTTATTGTCATCACCGGCGGCGACCGTCCAGACATCAAAGCCGCATGGGATGACCTGCGCGCGTATATCGAAACAGTGCGTGGAGTTGTGGTCGTTGGAGTGATCTCAGGCAACGTGCCGATTCCCGAAGACCTTGATGCCGACATTGTCGTCGTTCTTGGTGGTGATGGCTCTGTGCTGCGTGGATGCCGACAACTGGGACGTCGCCAGCTTCCAATGATCGGGGTCAATCTTGGCCGCCTTGGATTCTTGACCGATTTGAGTCCTGCTGAATTTCGCAAAGGGCTTCCGGCACTCAAGCGAGGCCAGTATCAAACTGTTGAGCACCTGATGTTCGAATGTCAGCATCATCAGGCCGACGGTACTGTGATCACAGACCTGGGATTGAACGAAGTCAACGTAACAGCGGCGGGCTCGATGAAGATGCTCTCCATTCATCTGAAAATTGACGATGTTGATGTGACGACTTACAGCTGCGATGGTCTGATCATCAGCACGCCGGTCGGTTCGACGGCTCACAATCTTTCTGCGGGTGGCCCGATCCTGCGACAGGAATTGCAGTGCTTTGCCATCACGCCGATTTGTCCTCATACATTGACGGTTCGTCCGATCGTCGATTCGGCGGAACGCACGTTTGAACTTTCAGTTCGAGATGCTCCAGGCGGCGTGATGTTGGTGATTGACGGGCAGATCAACCGACCTGTGGATTCGGCAGATCGGATTCTGATTCGTCGCGCCGAGCAAACATTTAAACTGGTGCGACTTGCAGGCCACAGTTTTTATGGAACACTGCATCGAAAACTTGGCTGGCAGGGACACCTGGATTATCGCGAGCGACGCGGTGGCCATTGATGAAATCAAGCTGTGAGAAATTGCTCTAATGTCGTCCACGTATTCTGAAGACGATCAGCGAATGATTCGCCTGCAGGAAGGCGACTCAACAGCTTTTAACGAGCTGGTGAGTCTCTGGCAGGGACCGCTGTTTGGCTTTTTCGTACGCAACACACGCGACGAGCATTTGTCTGAAGATCTTGTCCAGGAAACATTGTTGCGTCTGTATCGCAACAGCTGGGACTATCTGCCCAAAGGTCTGTTCAAGGGATTTTTGTTTCGAATCGCGCGCAACCTGATTATCGATCATTCGCGTCGCTCGTCACATGATGTGCTGATTCGCAGCGTACGAGGCCGAAGTTCTGGACGTGATGGCGAAGAATTCGATCTGATGCAAATGGTCCCGGAAGACATCACGTCGCCGTTTGATCGAGCTGTACAACACGAAGTGACCACTGCTGTTCAGGAAATGCTCCAGGAGTTGCCGGAAGAGCAACGACAGACGTTTCTGCTGCATCATTACGAATCCTTAACATTGTCAGAAGTTGCAGATGCCATGCATACTTCATTGCCCACAGCCAAAAGTCGTTTGCGACTGGTCAAAGAAAAGCTGCGCAGCCTGCTGGTCTGCCGTGGTTTTACCGATGAATTAATTTCTGAAAACGAGTCATCCTGATCACCTTTTTCTGCGTTCACAGCATTTTGAAGCTGCCTTCCGGAGCCCGGGACCATGCCACATTTCAGCCGCCTGACCGACATCATAACCTGCAATTTGACTGAAATTCTGAAGTCTGCTGCCGATCAGGCGGAAACGCTGCAGGGCATCATCGGCGAGATGAACGAAGGTTTATCAGCGTGCCGTCGCAATGTGCGTACGTCAACGGAAAATGGCGAACGGCTAAGGCGAGAAATTGCGGACTACGAAACACAAATCGCTGAATGGAAGAATCGTGCCAAACAGAACCTCGCCGACGGCGATGAAGACACGGCTCGAAATTCTTTGCGGCGTAAAGTCGAAATCGAAGATCTGATCGCCGGCCTGCGACCTGAACTTGAGGCGGCAGTTTCGGCATCACAGCACATGCTGCGAATTCAGAAGGCCCTCGAAGCACGACATTCTGAAGCAGTGCGAAAACTGGAAGAACTGACCGGCGAAGCCGCTGTAATACCTTTGGAGTCAGAGACCGCAATTTTATCGGCGTCGGCTGCAACTCAGAAGCGCAGCTCAGCTGTTGAAGCCGAATTGGAAGCACTCCGCCGAGAGATGCAGAACTAGTAAGTTGTGAACGCTTAGTTTTCTGGCACGACGGACTTCCTGTCCGTCGTACGCCTCAGGCTCAGCAGGTACATTTCTTCCTGCCGTTCGCCTATAAGCACAGGTGTCGAAGTTTCTTCGTTCCACAGTCAGCCGCAGGCGTGCTCGTTGTCTTTATTCCGCGTACGCCGGCGGCCGACTGTGAAACGAGTCTTGTGAAAGTACTTATGCACCAATGCTTATCGTTGTAGCAAATCCGGGGTTAGCAAGTTCGACTGATAAAAATGGTTATAATCAACCAGCATCTCTCACGAATCACGCACACAAGACTGACGCTCGGCCACTCAACGCGACTGCGAAATAAGGGACCTTCAACATGCATCGCCGCAATTTCATCGCTGCCAGCGGTTCGTTGGCAGCTGTCTCAACACTTCAGCAGCAAGCTCGGGCAGAAGCGACGCTGAAGGGTAAAGCTTTGCATGTGATTTCCATCTGGCTGGGTGGCGGCATGGGCGCGCTGGATACGTTTGATCCGAAACGTGTTGGCGATCCAAAAGAAAAAGTCGCGGGCTCTTATTATGACAGTGTCGAAACGGCCATCGATGGTGTTCGAGTCTGCGAGCATTTGAAAAATCTCGCACCGTTAATGGATCGCGTCACGGCCGTGCGAACTGTCAACCATCAGGTGATTGACGAACATGCCGCCGCGACCAACTTTATGCACACGGGTCGGCCGGTCAGCGGCACAGTTGTCTATCCGTCGCTCGGCTCGGTCGTCGCGCACGAACGCGGTGCTGCTGCGGACGGTGCTCCGCCATATGTACTCATCGGTTATCCCAACGTCACACGCGGTCCGGGATTTCTGGGTGCTCGTGACAGCTATCTTTATCTCACGGATACAAGTCAGGGGCCAGCGGGATTGTCTCGCCCACAAAGCATTACTGCCGCTCGGCAATCGCGACGTGAATCTTTTCTGGCGGATCTCAGAAACGCACAGGCACCGAACGACGACGCTCGCGTACGTGAATACGAAGAAGCGATCGATCTGAGTCTGAAACTCAGCGGCCCGGAATTCAATCGCAGCTTCCAGCTCGATTCCGAACCAAGCGATCTGCGAACTCGCTACGGTGGTGAATTCGGCCAGCGATGTCTGCTTTCGCGACGTCTGATTGAGCGCGGTGTTCGCTTCATTGAAGTGTCACACAATTTGAACTTTCTGAACGGTTCCGGCTGGGATGTTCACAACGGCGGCATCCTGCAACAACATGCGTTGATTCAGGAGA
Source organism: Planctomycetota bacterium (assembly GCA_031429275.1). GTDB lineage: Bacteria > Planctomycetota > Planctomycetia > Planctomycetales > Planctomycetaceae > SXXK01. The sequence continues at coordinate 3,544 of JANOZG010001042.1, read as the reverse complement.
TGGACACGGCCGTGAGTACCTTGATCATGGATCTGGATGAAAAGCGGATGCTCGACAAAACCCTGATCCTGATCACAACAGAGTTCGGTCGTCCGCCAGAATTCGACAGCGGCGGAGGACGTGGTCATCAAGGCAGCGCCTTCAGTTGCGTGCTGGCTGGTGGCGGCCTGAATCACTGCGGTGCGTACGGCGAAACAGATGAGCTTGGCAAAAAAATCGTATCTGACCCAGTCAGCGTCGCGGACTTGTTTGCGACGATTCATGCGGCTGTCGGCGTTGACTACGCAAAGAACCTGTACGACGGCGACCGCCCCGTACCCGTCACCGACATGGGCCAACCGATTGCGAAGTTGTTTGGGTGAACCGCATCGATCTGAAAACGCCAGGCCACCAGCGGCTTTGAGTACTTCGACTTCACAGTCAGCCGCTCGTGGAAGACATCATCCACCGGCAAAGAAGGCTATTCCAGCCGTTTTTTCGTCCGGAACGACGACGAATTGCAAACCGTGATACAGGAAGATGCTGACTCGCTTGAAAGCCAGCAAGCCCGCCTGCAGGAAGGCAACGACTTCAAGACTCAGACGATTTCGTAGAATACGGCATGGCCAGAATTTCCGCGTCGATGGCAAGTCCGTTGGTGTGCAAACGCTCTTGCAACTTCCGGGGCTTATCGGACAATAGTGCAACTTGTCAGAGATACAATGATTGTCAATTTGGATCATTGCCCTCGACGACCCATCAATCACAGGGCACGACATATGCAAACAGACGTTGAACTACTCACGAGTCTAAGCGACGAAGAACTGGAAGCGCTGGCGAACAGCACGCTGGCAGCCGCATCACAGAATCGTCTGGACGAACTGCTTGCAGAAAACGCGGACAATGAACTTGATGACGCCGGGCGGGCGGAGCTGGAAAGTCTGCTGGCTCGAGTCGATCAACTGACAATCGTCAAGACGCGGGCTCGTTATACGCTGCGACAGCATGCTGAGGCGGCGATCGAGTGAGTGCCTAAGTTTCGACGCAGCTTCGCAGACGGATTCGAGCACACTTTCGCGATCACTGTGCTTAATGCCACACGCCCGAAGCATTGACAGTCGTGATCTTTGAGTTTGAACACATTTTGCCACGTTCACTCGGGGGAGCCACATCCTTCGAAAACCTATGCTTGTGTTGCCCGACGTGCAATCGTTATAAGTCTGATCGAACTTTTGGTGCTGGCGACGAGGAAACACGAATGACAACGTTGTTTCATCCTCAGCGCGATGCTTGGAATGACCATTTTTCATGAAGCGAGCATGCGACCGAATTGATCGGCCTCACGCTTTCCAGCAAGGTAACAATTGACACACTGAGAATGAACCGACCTCAACTGATCCGAGTCCGCCGCTTATGGGTTGCGATGGGAGAACATCCACCGAATCTGACATAGCAGACGGACCACGGGCTGTAACTCTCGGATCTGTGGACTTCTCACTGCCGCATTCAAGACAGAGCAAATGGTGTGTGTCAACACGTGGAGCACGTTTCAATCAACTGATTGGTAGCTTTTTTGGGTCAATGGCCCGCTTGCAGGCTAGGCTCAGGAATCCGCGTATACGCCCACGTCAATGCGACGTGCTGGAAGCAAGGACGTTTGGGGCAGAAAAATAGCGGCGATTTTCTTGCCCAACATCTTTTCTGCCCACAACTCTGCAGTACGATGATGGTCAATCTTAGCTCGGCAGCGGGGCGTTGTTTTTTATTGACGCAAGTTCTCAACAGCTCAAACCCATCCATCCGGCCAAGTTCCCCCCTTGCGGTGAGTGGCACCGAAAGATCTGCGGGACGGGTCGCAAACGTCTCACAGGCGACTCGACTGAGCCCTTCATATTGTGTGTTAGCTGATGGAACACCGGTACCATTCTCGCCTGCACGCGATGGTTAAGAGGACGATGGGCAACTTAGTTATTTCTTCGCCGCTTTCGTGATGCAGTTCTCGATTCAGAAGCGCCAAAGTTTAAAGAACGCTGTGATGGATCATTTAGTTGTAACCGTTCACGAGACGAAACCAGTTCCAGACTATCAAATGCTTTACGGTATTTACCCTGCGGAAGTCAATCTCTTCTACTTAGATATTGAACCAAACAAAGGAAGGATGCCCATCGAATTTCGCCCGCAGAAGTTCGTTGTTCGAGATACTGAACGTAATTCAGAGTCGACGCAGTTTCCAAACCCCGTGATACTTGATGATGACGTTCCATCGCAAATTGCATTGAGGATTAATGCAAAAGCACGAGGATACTATTTGATTTCGGCTGATGTTGTGGTCTCCTCTGCAGATGACCGCGAGGTGCTGACCGTCATGCCACCTCAGTGGGTAATTTTTGAACGCGACGATCAGACTGATGAGGGGCTGTGAGCAGCCATAGAGGCCACCCGCTTCCAAACTCCCGGTCGTAAAAATCAGCTAACGAATATTTGGTGCAGCGGGCACCACGCGTTTTGGGCACGGGTTCTCGAAAGGCAACTGACCGCCGCGCCACGCGCCTTTGGCTTCGTGTTTGAGTTCAGCGTACTTCTGCGCGAGTTCGAGCACCGCGTCATCGCTTTCATCTACGTGCAGTGAAAACCAGTCGCCTTCGACTCCACTTTTTGCGACGCGAATGCCAGCCGCGAGGCGACCGCGATGATCTCCGCCAGCACAGTCGGCCGCGATGAGTGCCGCCATCAGCCGATCGGCGAGACTTCCTTCCGTGTCTTCATAGGCCGCTGCCATATCAGTAATCGCACTTCGTCCGGTCAGCGTGTTGCCCTGACAACTGTAGAATCGTCCCGTCATCGCGCCCCAGTAACGACTGGCAATTCCGGCGTTCGTCGGATTATGCACGGCCGTTCGTCCCTGCATATCAATGATGGCAAGTTGGCGCAGTTCGGCGTCTTTGTCATCCTGCAGAAGTTCTTTAATCACAGCGTCAGGACTTTTTCCGTCCTGCAACATATCCAAAGCAGGCTCACCCCAGGTTGGCACATGATAATGCTGAGTGCAAAAAGCACCGACGTCGGCTCGAACATACGGAACCACGCGACCAACGGCCGGATACTTGCTGGCCACCGCCGCGCCGCAGACACCGCTTTCAGGATCAACGGCCACAATCGAAAACGTTGCCGTGATATCATCCGCCGCTGTCTTTCCCTGGGCTATGCCTCGAAACAACAAGCCGCCCACAGCAACCATGCCTGCTTTCAGAAAACTTCGCCGACCTGCATCATTACGATAGTGACGACAGATACCTTTGGAAATCAGCATGTTCAGTACTTCCTGTTTTCAGAGTTATTGGAGCGATGAATCATTCTGCACATGACCAAACCTAGCCAACGGAATTTACGTCAGGACGATAAATGATGCTAACGGGTTAATGAAGCTGTAAGGTCGCACTTTCGCACACAGACAACTAAGATCTTGTCGAGTACTGAACAAAATGAAGAGAACGGTGCAGGCGAGCGGCAGGGCGTCAGCCCACCAGGCAAATCAAACGCACTCGGAGGGCTGACGCCCTGCCAC
>JANOZG010001041.1:0-4046 GCA_031429275.1 Planctomycetota bacterium | reverse complement strand
GCCATACGTACCCGGCCATGATTCGCGAGGCATTCCAGCCGGAATGGTGGAAAGCAGCGTCGCCGACAGAAGACGGCTACACCCAGATGGAAGCGAATTTCTCACTGTTCTGGGGGCTGGCAATTCAGATGTATGAATCGACACTGGTGTCCGACGACACGCCGTTCGACCGTTGGCGCAAGGGTGATGAAGAAGCACTTTCGGAAACTGCCCAGCGAGGACTGAATCTGTTCCTCAATGAAGGCAAGTGCATCAACTGTCATGGTGGTCCGGAATTCGCCGGGGCCACCGTGAGTCAATTGCGAGGAGTTCTGGGTGATGACGGACCGATTGAGTTCATGGCAATGGCAAAGGGCAACGCTTTCTACGACGGTGGATTCTACAACATCGGTGTGCGTCAGACAGAAGAAGACATCGCCGTTGGTGCCGCACATCCGCGGTTTGGCCCGCTGTCGTATTCGCGGCAGAGCCATAACGGTCGTGAAATCGGTTCTCCACTCACTGTTAACGCAGACGACCGGGTCGCTGTCGATGGAGCCTTCAAAACTCCGACACTGCGAAACATCGAGTTGACCGGCCCCTATTTCCACAACGGTGGTCAAAAAGACTTGCTGGGTGTGGTTAAGTTCTATGTCCGCGGTGCTGACTTCAAGAAGACCAACATTCAGGATCTTGATCCGGATGTCGACGGGATTTCGGAACTGCGGGGCGACGAAGAAGGGCAACAGGCTCTCGTCGAGTTCATGAAGCACCTCACGGACGAACGAGTCAAGTTCCGCAAGGCACCGTTTGATCATCCGGAGATCATTCTTCCGAACGGTCATACCGGTGTTGAAGACGGTGTTGCACTGGATAACGACATCGTCCTGCCAGCGACAGGTCGCAGCGGCGGAGAACCATTCATGCCGTTTGAGGAAGCTCTCGATAGTGGCTACTAAAAACAGCTAACAGTGACGTGTCACAATGAAACGAGGGTCGTCAGTCTCAAGGCTGCCGACCTTCATTTGCTTCCAGAGGAACAGTCCCGAAATAAGTTCCGTCGACCCCAACCCGAAGCGTCAGCGAGGGATCGTGATGTTGTGCAAAATCCCTCACTGACGTTTCGGGTTGGGATTTCAATGCATGGAAACATCGGGAACTTATTCCGGGACTGTTCCAGAGTGGGTGTTGAGCGTCCTGTTCGATGATATTGAAAGCAGCCCGAAAATCGCTCGATTACCGCCCGGCCGAAGGCCGGTTTTGACGTTGCGCTGTTCGGCCACCCTCTCCCCCAAGTCGTTTGCGGGAATGCTGCAGGGCAATACAGTGTGAAACTTGGCAAACGACTTGGGGGGAGAGGGGACTCAATACGACGACACGTTGCCAAACGCGCAACTTCGAACGGCACCGGCCAGAGGTGCGTGCAGACACACGACTGTCTATTCATTTTCCGCAGGGCATACGCGAACCAGTTCTTCGACTGATGTCTCGCCAGCCAGAACGCGTTGCCAGCCCATCTCACGCAGCGACTGCATGCCGGCTTGCACTGCGGCGACGCGGATTTCGCTTGCGGGTGCATTTTCCATGCACAGGCGGCGAATCTGATTGTTGTTGATCAGCAATTCGAAGATCGCGATGCGGCCTGAGTAACCCGACTGACGACATTCGCGACATCCGCCAGCGCGATAGATAGTGTGCCCGGTTGGAAGGGACAGATCCACTGGGAGTTCCCCGTGGTCCGGATGATGTTCGACGCGGCAACTGATACACAGACGTCGCACAAGTCGCTGAGCCAAAACGCCTTCCAGAGTACTCGAAACCAGATACGGCTCAATCCCCATATCCACCAGTCGCGTAAATGCACTCGGTGCATCATTCGTGTGAATTGTACTCAGAACCAAATGCCCGGTCAGCGATGCCTGAATCGCACTTGTCGCCGTTTCGGCATCTCGAATTTCTCCAATCAGGACCACATCCGGATCATGCCGCAGAATGCTGCGCAGACCGGCGGCAAATGTCAGACCGATTTGACTCTGAACCTGAATCTGGCTGATCTTCTTCAGGTTGTATTCGACCGGGTCTTCGACGGTGATAATCTTCAGGTCCGGCCGACGAATTTCACACAACGAACTGTAGAGCGTTGTCGTTTTTCCGCTTCCGGTCGGCCCGGTGACAAGCAGTAATCCGTGTGGCCGACGAATGAACTGATCCCATGTTTTTCTGAGTGACGGCGGAAACTTCACCGCATCCAGACTCAACGTCTGCCGCGACATATCCAGTAAACGCATGACGACACCTTCGCCATGCAGCATCGGGATAATCGAAAGTCGTAAATCGATTTCACGCCCGCGCACAGACAGCCGCATGCGACCGTCCTGCGGCAAACGCTTCTCAGCAATGTTCAGTTTCGCCATGATTTTCAGACGACTGACAATCGCAGCGCGAAAGCGCTGGATCTCGGGCGGCATGGGCTGAACCTGCAACATGCCATCGATGCGATATCGAACACTGAGATCATCTTCGTCGGGTTCGATATGAATATCGCTCGCCCGCAGTTCGATCGCTTCCAGAATAAGTTCGTTAACCAGTTTCACCACGGACGATGCCTTCGAAGCATCGTCGATTTCATCACCAGCTGCAGCCTGCAGTGCTTCGACATCCGCAGACATCGCCACCAGTTCACGCACCGTGCCGCCGCCCACTCCCAGAGCATTCTTCAGGTGTCGCTGGATCTGCTCTTCGGAAGCAAGGATGGCGTCCAGGTAGATGCCAGTACGTGAGGTCAGTTCTTCAAGAGCTTCCAGATTCAGGGGATCTGAAATTGCCACCTCAATTCTGTTGCCAGTTCGAGCCAGCGGTAGAATCGATTCGCGGAACAGTTCCTGGCTGGGAAACAGGTTTAGTAGTTCGTGGTCAATGATTGCCGTTTCCAGATCGGCAAACTTCATCCCGTATTTCTGCGCAAGAGTTGAAACGTTGATGGGATCGATTTGGCTGTGAAGATTGCGGCTGATCACGTAACGACTTTCCTGTACGAAACCCTGATCTCTGCGGACGACTTACGAAACCGACGTCGGCAGAATTGATGGTCGACTAACGTTGCTGAATATTTCGAACGGGTGACGGTAATGCTGTGGAAGCTGCGGATAATGGCATCACTTAACGGTTGCCTGTTCCAGGCGTTGGTCTCAACGGCTGCATCTGGTTTGTTGATGAAGACGTCTGGGAAGAATTGCTTGTCCCGGATTTTTGCTCCGACTTTTTCCGACCTGAGAAGATCTTCATATCGGGAGCACGAAACCACTTACTTCGCGGTTTGGGGTTTTCGTCAGCAGCAACTTCGTAGCGAGCCGGTTGGATTCCTGTTGATTCATCGACCGTGTTCCCGTTCTGGAACGCAATGCGTCCTGTGGTGCCTGGCATTCGAGTGGGCTGATTCATGGAATGCCCCCACAGTGGAAGGGCGGGCCTTTCGGTTTGCGGCACAGGCACCGGTTGTGATTGCCATGTGCCCTGATTCTGTGGCGGATATCCCGTATCAAAACCATTTTTCACGGGCTGTCCGTTTGGTCCAGGTGGTCCGAACTGTCCGTTGGCGTCCGGTGCCAGTGGCAGCATGGGGACTTCGACGGCATCTGCCGGATTGCCATAGGTTCCGGTGAGATTGTCGCCAAAGCTGAAGGCTTCGGCTGGCATGTTGATGAATCCTGTTTCCTTTGATTTTATGGATTCATTTGTACCATCGTTGTCCAGCACGGTCGGTGTCAGAAAGACCAGCAGTTCTTTGCGTTTGTGACGATTCAGGTCGTATCGAAACAATCGACCGATCAGCGGGATGTCCCCTAGAAACGGAACCTTGCGTTCGACGATTGTCTGATCGTTCGTAATCATGCCGCCCAGCACGATCGTCTGGCCGGATTGGATGCTGACTGTCGTGTCGGCGGTTGTGATGTCCTTGATGGGAGCTTCAATGACGTTGCCGTTTGTGGCATCTGTGAAGATGGGCACACCAGTTCCGGGGGCAAGATTAAATGAACTCTTTTCAGCATTCACCTCCAGCTGCACTC
>JANOZG010001040.1:0-2839 GCA_031429275.1 Planctomycetota bacterium | reverse complement strand
CGCCTGGCAGATTATGCTGAGAAGCTGGGTCTGAAAATCGCATTGGAGCTGGAACCTTTTCATTTGTCGCTGGTCAATAACGTCGACAGTATGGTTAGGTTCCTGGACGATACGGGCCATCCGGCGTTAGCGGCGAACATTGATGTGTCACATTTGCTGTTGGCGGGGGTCAAGCCGGAGGAAGTGAGTCGCTTGAAAGGCCGAGCGATTCATGTGCATATTTCTGATTGCGACGGCAAACGTCACGGTGATCTGCCTCCGGGGCATGGCGTGGTGGATTTTGACGGTTACCTGAAAGAAATCGCAAAGCTCGAGATGGGTGGTACGATGTCGATTGAACTTGAGTATTCACCGAATCCGGATCGAATCGAGGATTGGGTTCGGGAAGCGTTTGTTGCGACTGCAGCGTTAATGAAGAAGGCTGGGTTGCGTTCGACTTAATTGTAATCTTAATCATAATCTTAATCCTGACTTTCGATGAGGCATTGATCCCGGTCGTTCAAGCTCAGTGGATCGATTAAGATTATGAATAAGATTATGAGTAAGTGAAATCGGTGCAATCTGATGCATTGACTCAAACCGGAACGAAACTGAACAATGAATCGATCGCTGATTTTGATTGTCGTACTCTGTGCATTTGCTCGTACGTGCATGGCTGATGATGCGGAGAAGATTGAATTCTTTGAATCTCGCATTCGCCCGGTACTGGTTGAGCATTGCTATTCCTGTCATTCCGCTGAGGCGAAGGATGTCAAAGGCGGCCTGCTGCTGGATTCTCGCCAAGGCATCACGTTGGGAGGAGATTCAGGTCCGGCCTTGGTTGCGGGTGATGCCAAGGCCAGCTTGATCCTTGACGCTATGCGGCACGAGACTCTTGAAATGCCGCCGGATCAAAAGCTGCCCGACAATGTTCTCGATGATTTCGCGACATGGATTCAGAATGGTGCCGTAGATCCCCGTGATGGCGAAGTTGTGCGTAAGAAATCTGCGGTCGATCTTGAGAAGGGCCGTGAGTTCTGGAGTTTTCGTCCCGTACAGCGACCTCCAATTCCAGTCACCGATCTTCCCTGGGCAAAGACTGACATTGATCGGCTCATTGCGGCTCAACATCTCGAGGCAGAGGAAACAGGCGAAGGCGTCGATCGAGCACCACAGGCGACGCCGGATGTTCTGATCCGCAGACTGACGTATGTGCTCACGGGATTACCACCGACTTTGGCCGAGCAGGAGACATTCGCCAGTGCATGGTCAGACGATCCAGACGCTGCAATCGAAACAACGGTGGACCGACTGCTGCAGTCGCCTCAGTTTGGCGAACGCTGGGGACGCCACTGGCTGGACGTCGCCCGCTTCTCGGAATCCACCGGCGGCGGCCGAAGTCTGATGTTGCCGGATGCATGGCGATTTCGGGACTACGTCATTCAGTCATTCAATGCCGACAAACCGTTCGATCAGTTAGTGTGTGAACATATTTCCGGTGACTTATTGCCTGCGGACAGCGATGAAAAACACGACGAACAACTGATCGGTGTTGGCTATCTGATGCTCGGTGCGATCAACTATGAGGAGCAGGACAAAGAACAACTTCGCATGGATGTGGTTGACGAGCAAATCGATTCCACGGGACGCACATTTCTGGGGATGACACTGGGATGTAGCCGATGCCATGATCATAAGTTTGATCCGATCCCGACGACCGACTATTACGCATTGGCCGGGATTTTCCGCAGCACGACATCGCTGTTGCCAAACAATGTCAGCGACTTTGTTACTGCGCCGCTGAAAGTTGGCTACGACAAGGCGGCAGTTGACCAGTGGACAGAAAAGGACAAGGCATTCGAAGAACAAATTGCAGCCGTCAAAAAATCCCTGCCGAAGGCAAAGCAAAAGGCGGCGCGGGCATCAAACTCACTGTCTCGCGAATCGTTGGCTGGCGTGATTGTGGACGATACGGATGCCACATTCGAAGGTGCCTGGGTTGCATCCAGTTCACAGCAGCCGTTCATCGGCAGTGGCTACATGCACAGTAACTCGCCGCGAACCGGGCTGGCGGTGTACTACGAAGCGACGTTACCGAGTGACGGTGAATATCAGGTCCGCATGGCGATCAGCGCAGCGGAGAATCGTTCCGACAGTGTCCCGGTGTTGATCGAGCACGCAGATGGTGAATCGATCGTGATGATCAGTCAAAAGGTTACTCCACCTGGTAATGGCGTTTTTGCGAATCTTGGTCGATTTCGATTCGATGCCGCGTCGTCCGCGAAGGTCACAATCAAGGCGGCAGAAGCGTCGGCCGGTCACGTCATTGCCGATGCCATTCAATTCATTGAAGCCGGAAATGTGCCATTGGCGGCTTCGGCACCCGTGGATACTCCTGCGGCAGCCTCGGCAGTCGCACAAGTGGAAAAGGCAAATGAGTCGAAAACAACGGACCTGCTTGAACAACAGCTGAAGCAACTGGAGGCTGATCGAGCCGAGCACAAGAAGCACAAACCAGAGATCCCGATTGCGATGTGTGTCCGTGATGAACAGAAACCTGCAGACTGGCATGTTCATGTGCGAGGTGAAATTCGTAATCTCGGAGCTGTTGTTCCCCGTGGTTTCATGAATGTCGCAACGCCGCGCGATCGCAGCGTCACTGTGTCAGCCGCGGAAGCAGAATCTTCCAGCGGGCGTAAAGAACTGGCGGAATGGATTGCTTCGTCAGGCAACCCGCTGACAGCTCGCGTTTACGTGAATCGGGTTTGGATGCATGTGATGGGCGAAGGCATCGTGCGAACACCTGACAACTTCGGCGAAACTGGTGACCGCCCGACGCATCCGGAGTTACTCGACTACC
>JANOZG010001039.1:0-3853 GCA_031429275.1 Planctomycetota bacterium | reverse complement strand
GATTGTCGTTTATACTCCGAGCGGCCAGAAATGATGCATTTGGCGTAAGACCTTCGCAAGTCCCTTCTCCCCCCGAGATCGGGGGAAAAGGTGGCCGACAGGCCGGATGAGGGGGCTGACTTGTGAACAATTTTGCGCCGGAGAAAAAAGGTTAATTTCCCCCTCACGCTAGCCTGCTTTGAGCACGAACGTAGGCCGGATCAAGTCCGCCGCCCCTGCCGGAACAGCGCAAACCAGGATTTCTCGTCGCGACAGAGTGTCACTTGGATGTGAGTTGGATTGGCGGACGCCGCTCCGGCATTCATCGGGTTTGCTCGGTCCGGCCTACATTCCGTTCGCAATGCACCCGAGCCCTCTCCCCCCGTGGCAGAGTTTCGAAGTTGGAACGTGGTTGGCGGGGGAGAGGGGACAGTTCGCGAATCGCCGCAGGCGTACTCGTTGTCAAGGTTTCGCGTACGCTTGCGGCTAACGGTTAATCGAGTTTTGGGACAGAATTTATGCCACCGTGCCTATTGACTCAGCTGAATTGGAAATCGAAATCACCAGAAAACAGTCGCAAATTGCAGATTTTTATGTCTCCCTTTTTCTGTCTTCAAATGCGATTCGGTTGATTTCAGGTCAGTACGAGTCTGGAGACACGTCCTACATCATGCGGCTGGTAATTACTTTTCTGCCGCTCGCCTTACGGCTTATGGCGGAGCCCTGTAGATAACGCCTGATCAGGAAACTGTTGCGCAGGTGATGTTGACGAAGGCATCATAAAACCCACTACCACCGCCCCAGTCGGTGGGTTCTTCCGGTGTGACGCTGTTAACCGATCGTTTGTTTCCTGCAGCATCGACGAGGCCGCCGAATGGCATCCACACGACTCCAGGGCGGACGCGATCAGAGATCCGACACACCGCTGTGACAGTGCCGACCTCATTCCAGACTTCCACCAGTTGGCCGTGCTGAAGTCCACGGTCTCGAGCATCATCAGCGTGTACCTCTACAAACAAAATTCCTTCACGCTTGCGATGGCGGTCCACGTGCCCGTAGCTGGAATTCAGATAGTGCAGCGTCTTGCTCGATATCAGTTGCAGGCTGTTGCCGGTTGACTGAGGAAAATCGCCGCCGGATGGAAGCGGATCCAGTCCCTGGGCCTGCATTGACTGTGACCACAATTCGGCCTTGCCCGAAGGAGTGCGAAAGCCTCCGTCGGCGAATGGGCGCCAGTCGCGGTCATGATTGAAACGGATCGAGCCGGCTTCTTTCAGACGATCAAATGTGATTCCATCAAGCCACGAATGCTTGCTGTTTAACGCCGTCTGGATGAGCGATTCGTCGCTTTCGAATAGAAACGCTTCTGTTCGTCCCAGAGCTGCGGCCAATCTGCGAAAGAATTCCGTATTGGACACCGATTCACCCACCGGCGCGATGGCTGGCTGATTGAGCGACAGATAGTGATGTCCCCAGGCCGGGACCAGATCGAGACTCTCGATCTGGCTTGTCGCCGGGAAAACGAAATCGGCATACCTTGCGGTTTCTGTGACGACCAGGTCATGCACAATCGTCAGCAGATCGTCTCGCATCAGTCCTTTCATGATGCGCTGCTGATTGGGAATCGACACAACAGGGTTCACGTTCCAGATGCACAAACTGCGAATTGGCGGTGTCAGAGTTGTCGAACACAAATCGTTGCCAAGATCCCGCATGTTGAGAGTTCGAATGCCCGGCTTCTGAAGTTCTGGCATCGTCAGGGCCTGGTGATTCAATGTCGAATACTGAACGGAACCGGTCGAACGCGACAGCCCGCCCCCACGATGTCGCCACGAACCTATGAGCACCGGCAGACAGGCCAGCGTTCGAAACATCATGGCTCCGTTTCGATGATGCTCCAGCCCGATCAGTGGTCGCAGCAGTGATGGCTGAATCGTGGCGTATTCGCGAGCTAGTGTTTCAATCACATCCACCGGAAGACCAACGCGGTCAGCGACGATCGTTGGCGCATACTGCTGAACTCGTTCGACGAGTTGCTCATATCCGACTGCGTGCTGAGAGACATAGTCATGATCGACAAGATTGTCACGAATGATGACGTGCATCATCGCCATTGCGAGCGTTGCGTCACTGCCAGGTCGCGGTTGAATATGCCAGTCGGCCTGTTCGGCTGTGCGAGTCCTGATCGGATCGACGACCACGATCTTCGCGCCGCGTGAGCGCGCTTCCAGAATCACGGGCCAGAGATGCAGATTTGTCACGATTGTGTTAGTGCCCCAGAGCACAATGTATCGACTATGGACCAGTTCTTCCGGATCGACTCCAAAGCCGCTGCCTTGAGTCACCGACAGACCAGCAACCGGAACAGCGCCACAGATCTTGGTTTCAATTTGAGTACATCCGAGCACACTGAACAGTCTTCGATCCAGTGATGCATGCTGGATCAATCCTTGATTCCCGGCCGAGTTGTACGGCATGATGGCTTCGGCACCGGATTCAGCGATGATCGCGTGCCACTTCGCAGCGATTTCTGCAAGTGCTTCATCCCAGGACACGCGAGCGAACTTTCCTTGCCCTTTGGGGCCAACTCGCTTGAGAGGGTACTGCAGTCGATCGGGATGATAGACCCGTTCCAGGTAGTGATTGACCTTGGCACACAGCGTCCCTCGTGTAAACGGATGCTCGGGGTCACCGTAGAGCTTTTCGGCCTTGCCGTCACGCACTTCAACCATCCAGGAACACGTGTCCGGACAATCATGCCCGCACGCTCCGCGTATGATTGTGAGTCCCTTGTCTGTTATCGTCATTTTTATGATTCCAATGGTGGCTGATTGTTCGTCAGGTTAGCAGATGTCTCAAATGTTGCACTCGTTCAGATGACCAGACTCGTCCAGACGTGTGTTCAATTGACGCTCTTCCTCTTCCGCAGTTTTTCGCAACCGCTTTCGCACAGCCGAATCTTCCACAACCACAAACGTCCATGGCTGTTGGTTGGCTCCGCTGGGAGTTGTCATCGCGGCCCGCAGACAATTGTCCACTACCTGTCGTGCCACAGGCCGATCGGAGAAGTCACGCACGGTGCGGCGAGTGCCCATGTAGTCACGAAGAGTCTCTGATCGTTGCAGTGATTCCTCTTGCAACCACTGCGGAAATTCAGAATACCGACGGAACTGGCTCATCGCTTCGCACCTTTGCTGCTTCAATAGGTTCGACTTCTGCCGTGAAGAATATCCGAACCGAGCTCGTTCGAAAGGCTCGAAATTTCAAACTCTGTCGATCCGCGCCCAGGAATTACGCATTTTCCGCGAACAGGAGGCTGACGCAGAGGAATTGTATTCAAAATCTGACATCATCTGCATCAGGCGATTCAAAAGAAGAAGGCAAAACAACATCTGGCAGATGAACTTCACTGCCAATGGACTCTGAACTTCAGAAAGTACTTATGTCGGACCTGGCAGTTGAACTGGAAGGAGTCACAAAGACGTTTGGGACTCAGCGGGCCGTGAATTCGCTGGACCTTGAAATTCCTGCAGGGTCAATTTACGGCTTCATAGGTCCAAACGGATCAGGCAAGACCACGACCATTCGCATGATCCTGCGAATTTTTTTTCCGGATCAGGGGCGAGTGAACGTCCTGGGCAAAGACGTGGGTCAATGTGCGGACGATCGAGTCTCCTATTTGCCCGAAGAACGTGGGCTGTATCGCAGGATGAAGGTTCGTGATCTGCTGCAGTACTACGCAAGGCTGAAGGGATTTTATGACTGCAGCAAGGAAATTGATTTCTGGCTGAAGCGTTTGGGTGCTGACGACTGGGGGCATCGCAAGATTGAATCATTATCGAAAGGCATGTCTCAGAAGGTGCAGTTCATGGCC
>JANOZG010001038.1:0-10901 GCA_031429275.1 Planctomycetota bacterium | reverse complement strand
TCGTGACGTTGTTGTCCGGATCGGTCAGCGACGTCCGACGACTGAGGGCGTCAAACGCGAACTTTGTGATCGGCGACGTCAGCGCGCCCGCTCCGTCCGGATCCGGTTGTGTGATCTGGGTCATGCGGTTCAGGTTGTCATACGCCCATGTCGTAACTTTGCCCAGTGGATTCGTTTCGGTCACGCGATTGCTGTTGGCATTGTACGTGTAGTTTGTGACTGGAGCCGTCTGTGATCCCGCTCCATCCGGATCGGGCTGTGTCAGTTGGATTAGCCGGTTGATGTTGTCATACACATAGGCCGACGTACTGTCATCCGGATTCGTCATGGAGGCTTTGTGCGACGTGACTCGTCCCAGCAGGTCATACTGGTTTGATTGCGTGGCCGCCGACAACGTGCCTGCTCCGTCAGGATCCGGCTGAGAGACAGTGGTGACGCGATCCAGGTTGTCATACGCATACGACGTGACATTTCCGAGCGGATCGGTGACGCTGGTCATGCGGCTGACGGCATTCCATGCGACGTTGATCACCGGGCTGGCAAGCGAACCGGCACCGAACGCCGTGTGATCCGTGGAAATCAGTTTACTTGTTCCGAGACTCCTGCCTCAGGAACACACTGCCCGGAGGCTCATGGCTCCTGCTTTGCTCGAAGGAAGCAGGAGGCAGCGACGGTCTTGAGAGGGGTCAATAACAAATTCGAAAAAAGATTTTCAAGGAAGGGGGGCAAGAAAGGGGCACAAATGAAGGGGCACAAATAAAGCTGTCAGCGACGTTTCCAGTACAAATTCGAAGTGCCGGGCCGCATGTATGATCATGACCTCATTGCCGTTCAGGCCGTGCCGGATCAGAACCGTCTGTACGCCCGGGACAACAAGGGTCGCCTTGTCGCCTGGGACGTGATCGATCGACAATTCATTGGCGGATTTCTAGTCACTCAGATTTCGAACCCGCAGATCAACGCATTGAAGGGGACACGGAAATGGCCGGCAGTTCTGAATCGAAACCGGGTCGATCTGAAACTTACAGCCAATGGACAATTGCGGGCAGTGGATTACATGGGCGTTGTGATATTTTTTTTCCTGAGTCTGTGGAATCTGGATAACGGGCGACTGATCTCTTCGGTCAATATGGAAACCGTGGCATACCCGGATGATCCGGAGAAACTGTTGCAGCAACGAAATATTGAAGCGGTGAATCGGTTTGAGTTTTCCTCAACCGACTCGAGGAGTGGATGATGAGAAGTGTCATGAGCGGAGCCAGCGAATTCGACAGCGGTGAGGGTGCTGGGCTATCGGAGATCATAGGTTCACAAGCTGATTTGAAATACGAACAGCAGGGCGTTGCCCACACGGTTAAGCGAACGTGCCTCCCTCAACCTACCGACTGTGATCCGCTACTTCATCTCGGCCAGCCGGCGGTCCAGATTTCGCTGGACGGTGAGCGTGTTGGCCTTTCCAGTTACATCATTCGCGGCGATAAGCCAGTTGTTCATGTCAGGGGCAAGAAGCTTCCGAAGTTCGAGGCGGGCACTTCGTGTCGTCAGGAGATCCTGCTACCTCACACGCGCTTCGAAGGTGATTTCGCCTTCGTCGTGGCCTTTGAGTGGGTTGTCAAGATTGAAGGTCAGGACTTTGCTGCCTTCGCCGTTGTCTTCGATAACAACTTCACCTGGATGATCACCGTCGATCTTGGCTGTACCGGGCAGATAGTCGAGTCGCGGTGTCAGATTGTCAACAATGCTGACGTCGTATACGTCGAAGTCGCCGGTGTTTTGAAAGCGTATCGTAAAGGTGATCGTGTCGCCGGATTGAGCCATGTCGCGATCAGCAAGCTTGACCACATGGATCTGGCCCTTGGTTTTTCTCTCGTCTTCCAGACCAATGGTCTGCTGAACTTTGAGGGTGGCCTTGAGTTTTGAAGCACTGACCGTGGATGCGGTTAACACTGGATATTCATCACGAGTCCACGCAATCGCATTTTGAATCTGTTGTTGCAACACAAATGCCTGGTTTCGCTGCATCGCTCCGGAACTGGAATAATGGCGACCCTCGTGGCCTTCGTCGACCTTGCGTTGGGATTCAATGGAGTCTGTTCGTCGGGCCTGCATGGGTGGTGTAGCCGATGCCATACCGTCCACTCGATTGCGTGATTCGAGGCCAGACAGGACGGTTCCGTGGACATTTTCCTGAGCGGCATTACCAGTCTTGATGTTGCCAACCGACTGAGCGTCACGAGCCCCAGCAGCTTTATCAACTTTCGTGTCGGCGACAAGGCTTGTAACTGTGCGAACAGATCCGAATCGAGGTGCATACACCGCGACTCGATTCGACGGAGATGTGCGTGCGTCGCCAGTATGATCAACAAACTTCGCTACGGTGTCTTCGGTGTCAAATCCGCTGCGCTGGCCATCGACGTAACCGGATGGAGCGTTGCGGTCGCCTCCGTCAAAGATGTATTCGTCCGGAAAGTAGTCGGCGTATGGTGAAGCCGCAATCGTGTCCATACGGTTCGATTGCTGATCCGGCGGCAGCGATTCGTGACGAGGCTCAGCGGGAATAAACTTTGGCCCGTGCTCATCGATCATCTCGCCTTCTTCGGCTTGAAAGCTGACGAGTTGAATCTGGTTCAATGATCTTGTGGGAGCGACATTAGAGTCCACCTCGGTCGCATCAATGGCAAAGGTGGCAGATTTTGAGATGTCGCCGTCGATTAAGGTCGGCTTCACATTCATTCGAATAACACCGTCTGATGGATCAGGCACGGTGTTGTATGTGAGTGTGTCTGGGTAGCGTGCTGTTACCGGCGTTGACCTGCGATCTGCGTGCTTTTCTTCGCTTCTTTGCGGAATTGAAGAAGAAAACACGTGATCAGGTTTTTGCTGTGCGACAGGGAGAATCCCGCAGCCAGTATTCAGCATCAATGAGGCTGTCGCCAGGCAAGGGATCAGCAGGCGGTAAGGTTTAAGTTTCGCTGAAGGCATCCGAGCGTTCCTGCTGTATTTCATTCGAGCGAGAGTGGATTCCGATAACTGGCAGATCCACGCTGCATAATCTAAAAGACTGACTAGCGGCTGGCAATCGATGATTTTGATCCGTGTCTGCCTGACATTTTGACAACGCCCGTGTTGACGGGAACGGAATTGCCAAGATCAAATCCGCCACCGGAGCCGTAATACATGTATGGCATATAGGAGCCCGATGGCGTGCGACCCCCGATCCGAACAATAATCATTGGACGCCCTAGCTTATCAGCTTCCTGAAGAGCGTTGTCTGCAGGATTGACAGACTGCGGAATTTCACGACGCAGGGGGTCCAAAGATACGGCGGCCAGTTGAGGCTGTTCCAGATACACGACTCGCGTCACCATGTGACCATTGATCGCTTCTCGAATGTCTGCTTCCGTCAGCACCACTGGCATTGGATAGTCGGCTTCGCGGCCCTGCGGCGGGTGCAGGCGATCCAGGATCTCGATAGACGGATAGACCTCCACGCCAGGAAATTCCGGCATATCAGCAATTCGCAGGCGATAGATGTGACCAGCATTTACAGAGAACTGTGCGGGTGATGCCAGCATTGCGTTTGGAGTCGACGCGCCGTTGAAGACGGAAACAGTCCCCGCCGTCGGCAGTTCAACACGCACAGGCTGCAGCCATGTAGGATCGTACTGCCGCACTCGAGCAAGCGTGTCGGCAACAAATCCCGGTGCCATCTTTTCGTTGAGCGGCTGGAAAAATTCGTTTTGCTGTGCAAACACAGTCGAATTCAGTCCGATCGCTATGGCGAAAACTGGCAGCCAAAGGCCCGCTTGACTGTTGAACAAAATCTTGAAAAGTGTTCGCATGCCAGGTTCCATAATTGTCTGTTGCTGCGAAGAGTTTGCAGAAATGGACTCGAAAAGAGTTCAGCGATTACGAAACAAGGGCGATCGAAGCCGATGCTTCGAATCGCCCCCGCGGTCAAAGATCACTGTTGCTGATGAGATGAGAACCTAAGTCCCGTCTCGATATTAAAGGGGTAGGACGGGTCTGGAGACCCGTCCTACGAAGACATCAACTTAGTACTGGTAGTTCGCACCGCCGCCACCTTGAGGCGTCGAAACTTCACCCGGTCCGTAAACTGGATGAGTCTCTGTGTACTGAATGTGGCGAACCGGTTCTGGAACACTGTAGCCTGGGTTGTGTTTTACATCGATCAGCAGGTGATCCACAGGTTCTGGCATCCGGTTGTTGCTCAGGTTGCGAATCGTGTGAGACTTCAGACCAGCAGGTCCGCCAAGTGGCAGATGCGGTGGGCCTGGCAATCCGATCGGTGTCGCTGTGATTGGCATTCCGTAGACTGGAGTTGGTCCCATGCCAGAGACTGGCACTGGCTGTCCGGGATAACCACCGCCGGCGGCAATCATGGCCCCTGGCACGCCAGGCATTTCAGTTGGGATCATTGTCAGTGGAGAAGGTGGAAGATATTCACCGGCGTCTCCATCAGCGATGCTGTATCCGACAGTTTGAATTGATCCATCTGCTGCGGCAACGGTGCCACCGTCGAGGTTGATCTCTTTGTTGCCGACTCGCAGCACGACCATGATCGTACCCATTTTCTCGGCCTGTTCGATTGGATCAACACCGACGTCCAGAGTTGTTGAAACCAGCGTCTCGACTCCAGCAATCGCACGAGCCTGGAACTGTGGATCTGGCAGATAGATGACCTTCGTCACCATGTTGTTGCTGCGAATGTGTTCCAGGTCTTCGTCAGTCAGCTCAACTGGCACAGTGTTGTGCTGCAGGTAAGCGAATGTGTTTGGATGAGCTGATCGAACTTCCAGTGATGGATAGAGGCTCTTGCCTTCCCAACCGTCGCCCGGGATATTTGCAAAGACCAGCTGGTAGATGGCTGACTGTGGAAAGTCTGCGTGTCCTGGCATGAAACGCTGGTTGCGAGCCAGTATTGCTCCGGACATCCAGCCTACAGACATCCCGTCCTGGCCGATGAATTTGATCTGAGTCGCCATTTGCGGTCCAGCCATGCCTGGGTCACAGTAGCCACCTGGCTGAGCTGGCATTCCCAGAACTCCAGGCCCAGGTCCATCAACCATCGGACCCGGATGCTGCAGCATGGCAGCAGGAGGAGCGACGTATTCGTTGTTATGCAGCAGCCCAAGGCCGCCTGCACCGCCAGCACCACCGAGGCCACCATGACCACCGTAGCCCGCGCAGCCCATACACACCACTACCAGGGCGCCAAGGGCCAGAAAGTAATATCTCATCGCTACCCCTTCCTTGAGATGCTGAATGTTTTTTCCAACAGCAACCCGCAGATGACCGTACTTTTACTGGAAAACTCACTGTGCCCGACTGTCCGCACTCTGCCATCGACCCCGTACAGGGACGACGGTACACTGCTTTTGCACGCTCGAACCGATCGGCGTGCTTCGGATATTTTGAGCGGAATCGCTGTTTCGATTGACGAGGCTGCCACCAGCTAGACACCATTCGAATTCACAACGACCCGGACGCCCAAACAATCCGTCGGTCCTTCTTCTCTTTCTTCGGGTCGTCACAGCTCGAATCTTTGGCAAATTCAGTAAAATCAGAACATGAATTACAAACCGCAATCTTTGACTACGCTTCCTGGACTCACACTGATCGTTGCGACTGCCGCGTTGCTGGTCGTCGTCGGCTGGCAAAACTCGGCAAGTTCCGCCGATGAGAAGACCGCCGCGCCAGATACTGCCGCTTCAGACGAAAAAACGGCGCCAACATCAGCTGATCCAGCCAGCTCAACGCCAGACGAAGCAGCGACTTCGGATCCCGCGACACCCGCCGTTGCGGCAACAACCGCCGGTCTTCCCGAATCCAAAGCCTTGCTGGATCAGGTGCGCAGCAAGTTACAGGAACTCGATTCACTCAAATGTGATCTGCATGAAACCGTCATGATGTCGGGCATGAGCTTCAATGCTGCCGGAACTTATGCGGAAGCATCGGGCAACCGGGTTCATGTGGAATTTCGCATCTTCCCAAGTCAGCCTTCAGTGAAGTCTGGCTTGAAGCAACTGGCTTTGGACGCCGAGCCTGTCGTCCCGCCTGTTGAGACATTGCGAGGTGAACTGACTCAAGTCAGCGACGGCACAGTGCTATTCACGCACTGGAAGAACGGGGCGAACGTGAGCGTAACTCGCCGCAATCTGCGAGACATCATGGAAGCGGCAACAAAAGTCGCTGGATATGATGCGGATCATGTCGCCATGGATTTGGGTGTTGGCGGTCTGAGAGGTTTGATTTCTCGTATCGAGTCACTGATGGAATTTGCTCCGGTGCAATCGAAGAAGGTCGGTGACGCCGAATTCTATGTTGTGCGTGGTCGATGGAATGCGAAGACCCGCAAGGAGTTGTTTCAGTTGCCGGATGACGCCGTCGGGGATCCTCGTCCACACATTCCCGAGTACGTTGTTTTTTACATCGATGCGAAGACCTCACTGCCACGTCGAATCGAGTATCGCAAACGTGCGCCGGATCCAGCTCAGAAGTTTGATCGTCCAATGGTGACGCTGGATCTGCGAAACATGGTGATCAATGAAGCCCTGCCCGATGAGATGTTTGTCTTCAAGACGCCGGAAGGCATAAAGGAAACTGACATTACTGAGCAAACGATTCAAGTGCTTCAGCAGACTGTCCAACAGCCCGCGGCGACACCAGCGCCTTAGTTGCAGTAACTGAATGAAGTCCCTGAAGGCGATGCCGACCAACGCGGTTTTACGTGTCTCCTTACCGTATTCGATGCCCATGTTGGAAAACGGAATCCTGCAAACTTCTTTGCGGTATCGGCACCGGTCGCTGGAAAGAACGTAGGGACCCGGATTACGAAGAACCTTGGGCGATTCTTCGTCAACAATTCTTCGGAGGTCCCGAAGAGAGTGTGCGGCACGATGTGGAGATAGATATTTGTTGCTGCGGTCGGCCTTTGGCCGGCTTTGTTGGACGCTCCTTTAGGGCTGCCGTCTCAGAGGCCGGATGAAGTCTTCATGGCCGACAGATCCAGAATTGTATGTATGGACCAGTCGACATCAGGGCAATTGTGAATCGGGCTGTAGATCAGAATCCGCGTCAGAGTACACGTGGGGTCAACGTATTCAACTTCGATCTCAAACGGTGGAACGAGTGTTGTTTGCAAATTAAGTTTTGATGAGCAACCGTTACCAAACGCTGAGAACGGCAGATGAGCGTACCGTGGTGTTTGGTTGATGCGGCCTTCGGGATTAAGTGGAATTGCCTCTGCTGTGACTCTTGCAGTCAGTTGTCCGGTGCGAGTCAGTTCGTGGAATGTTCTTGCAGCGTCTCCCGAAATCTGACGCGTCACCCATTGCTGGATTACCTGTGTAATTGCGTCGTTCGCCTGACTTGAAGGCGAGTGGCCAAGCTGATCAAATTCCAGGTCTGTCGCAAATGCCTGATAGAGATCCGGGAGTGCGTCAATTGCTCCTATGGGTCCGAGAGCACTGGCCGCTTCGCCCCTCACCTGACATTCTTCGTCATGCTTCAGACGTTCCAAAAGTGCGGGAACGGCTCGAATATCGCCAAAATCATGAAGGCAGCCGCATACGAGCCACCGAACCGTCGGCGAATGATCCGTAATCCATCTTAGAAGTGTGTCACCTGCCTCAGAGCGATACAGCACAGCCAGCGCGGAGAGAACGAGGCATCGCTCTTCTTCATCCTCGGACTGCAATCGAGATTCAAATATTGAGAGTACTTTAGACCGATCGCCCTGCAATAGAACACGGCCAGCTTTTCGCATCGCATCAGGATTCGCAAAAGTATTTCGCCGTGCGTCGAGAAAGCTCTGAACATCTTCTGCGGTGATCATGATGACCTCAAACTTCGAAGCCTAAAATTGTAGCTGCAATTGTTGTTATTGATGCCGCATGATACTGGAATGAGTCGCGTTACTCATTAACATGAACGAAGCACACGGTTTTGTCCATTTGAGGAACGGCTGAAAGCTCTTAACCGAAACGAGACTCCCGGCTCGTTGGCAATTCGTGGATCATGTTGCTCGATCGCAGAAAGATGGGTGCACCGTGCGCTCAGGAAACAGAATAAGACTCTCACGACAAGAGAAATGTCACTATGGAATTGTATTCTCGGATTTTTTCGGCGTCGAATTTTTGGCGCAACGTCCTTCTCGCGATTGCCATTGCTTTCTTCACCACGCCGATCCTTGCGGCAGATATGACGGACGTCACTTCAACGGTGGCTGCTGAGGTCAAGGATAACAAGCTTTCCATCAGTGCCAGTAATGAAACTTTCGGCGATACCGCACCGGGCATTCCAAAGAAATTGACGGTGGAATACCGCATCGGTGAAGAGAAACTCAAAGTTGAAGCGAATGAGAACGGAAAAATCGAGATCGCTTCACAACAAGGCAAAACGCTAGTTATTACGAAAGCGGTTTACGGTCCAGCCGATGGTTCGAAGCCAGTCAATCTCGAAGACGCTGCAGAAGTTCTTGATACATTGCCCGGCTTCACTGTCGAACACATTCTGAAAGCAGATGCCAAAGTAAATGGTTCGTGGATCTGTCTGGCGAAAGATCCTAAAGGCCGACTTTTGCTTGGCGGGCAAAACGACCAGCCGATTACCCGTGTCACACTGAAGGACGGCAAGGTCGAGCAACAGGAAGTCCTCACCATCCCAGTGAGTGAAACGATGGGTATGCTGTTCGTTGGAGAGACTCTTTACGTCAGTGGCAAAGGCAGTCGTGGCTTTGCACTCTACCGCTGTAACGACACGAAAGGTGACGACAGTTATGACGATGTCGAATTTCTTCGCGAATGGCAAGGGGGCTCCGGCGAACACGGATCACACGGCCTTGTGCTTGGTTCAGACAATATGCTCTACGCGGTGTGCGGAAACTTCACGGCTGTGCCGAAGGATCTTGTCGATAGTTCGCCTCATCGCAACTACGCCGACGATCTGGCGCTGCCGCGCATGGAAGACGGGAATGGCTTTGGTGCCGGTGCAAAACCACCTGGTGGCTACGTTGCCCGCATGGATCTGGACGGCAAGAACATAGAAATGTTCTCAGCCGGCGAACGCAACACGTATGACATTGGTTTCAATGCGGATGGCGAATTGTTTGGCTTCGACAGCGACATGGAATGGGACTGGGGAACTCCATGGTACCGGCCTACTCACGTCTTTCATTCTGCTAGCGGAGGTGATAACGGGTTCCGCGAAGGTACTGCTAAATGGCCAGAATATTATGCCGATGGTCTGCCGCATACCACCACGATTGGAATCGGCTGCCCGACCGGAGTCGTCTTTGGTACTGGCTCAAAATTTCCGGTGAAATACCAGAAGGCATTCTATATTTGCGATTGGACCTATGGCCGTTTGATTGCTGTACACTTGACTCCGAACGGTGCCAGTTACAAAGGGACCTTTGAAAACTTCGTCGCTCCCAAGTCGCTGAAAGGTAAAGGTGGACGAACGCCGTTGAATTTGACAGATGTAGTCATTGGCGATGATGGCTCCATGTATTTCACGATCGGCGGGCGCGGGACTCAGGCGAGTTTGTTTCGAGTTACATACACGGGCACCGACAGCGCTACGCCTCTGGCCGCAAGCGATTTGAAAAACGCCAGCGGTGCAGATGCGCGAGACCTGCGTCGCCAACTTGAATCGTTCAACGTCAAGCCTGATGCAGCGGCAGTCGAATTCGCATGGCCTCATTTGAACAGCACTGATCGATACATTCGATATGCCGCGCGCATGGCGATTGAACGAAATCCCGTGGAAGAATGGACGACAAAAGCACTGGAAGAAAAGCACCCCGACGCAGCACATGCCGCTTTGCTCAGTCTCGCTCGACTGGGCACTGCAGAAACGCAACCAGCACTCTTCAACTCGCTCGCATCAATTCCGTTTGCAGGGCTCAGTGAAGAACAGGTGTTAAACAAGTTACGCGTGATCGAAGTTTCGATCGCGCGACATGGGATTCCGACTGGCGATCCTGCGAACAAGCTTATTGCTGAGATCGATCGGCTCTACCCCGCAAAAAACGAATCAATGAACCGTGAACTCTGTCAGATCCTGCTTGCTCTCAACGCACCCGATGCTGTTGCCAAAACCATTGGACTACTCAAGGCTGCTTCGACTCAGGAGGAGCAGCTTACATACGTGGTCCATCTGAGAAATCTGAAAACCGGTTGGAATGACGAGCTTCGTCGAACATATTTGGCATGGTACAACGACGGGGTTTCTCCGGAGCATCCTGAACGTGTTGTTCGATGGTTTGAAGAGGCGGGTATTCGGTTCAACAATGGTGCGAGCTTTGCCAACTTTTTGGCTCATGCTCATGAAGAAGCCAAGTTCACAATGACGCCGGATGAGATCCTTAAACTCGCGGATGTCCTGGCGGCGTACGATGTCCTGCATCCTTCGAATCAGCCTTATGTTCCGGGACCGCCTCGTGACCTGGTCAAGGAGTGGCTGACGGCTGATTTGCAGCCGTTGTTGGACAAGATTAATCGCGGGCGAGATTTCGAGCGTGGCAAAAAGGTCTTCAATGACGCTCAATGCATCGCCTGTCATCGCTACGGTGATCAGGGGGGAGCGGTGGGGCCAGACCTGACTGCCGTTGCAACTCGGTTTAAACGTCAGGATATTCTGGAAGCATCCACTGAGCCTTCGAAAGTGCTCTCCGAACAGTACATGAACACGGCCATCCAGACCACCGCTGGCAAAGTGATCATTGGACGAATCGCGGAAGAGACTGACGAACACGTTGTCCTGCGGCCGAATCCGCTACAGCCTGAAACTGTCACAATTAACAAGTCAGAGATTGAATCTCGCCAACTTTCAAAAACGTCGCCGATGCCAGCAGGACTTCTCAATACGTTTACTCA
>JANOZG010001037.1:0-1727 GCA_031429275.1 Planctomycetota bacterium | reverse complement strand
TGGCCAACAACAAAATTAAATCCGTTACTGCTACTGGCATTCCTCTTCTACTCGACGACATTGATACAGATCGCATCATTCCCGCGCGGTTCCTTCGGTGTGTGACGTTTGAAGGTCTTGGCGAAAATGCGTTTGAAGACGATCGTAAACAGGATCCTTCGCATCCGTTCAATCAGCCACAATTTCAGGGAGCCGGGATTCTGGCCGCTGGACGTAATTTTGGCTGCGGATCATCACGCGAACACGCTCCTCAGTCACTGATGCGTTGGGGAATCAAGGCGATCATTGCGGAATCGTTCGCCGAGATCTTTTTCGGCAACTGCGGTTCGCTGGGAATTCCAGCCGTGAAGGCCGCGAGACCTGACCTCGAAAAACTCGCCTCAGCGATTGATGCGAATCCCGGGATGGAAATCACTATCGACCTGCAAAAGTTGACAGTTACTGCTGGCGATCTGTCGTTTCCCGTAACGATGCCCGCGAGTGCTCGCGACGCTTTGTTCACGGGGCAATGGGACTATCTGGGCCTGTTGCTTGACGGAGCTGAAAAGATCGCATCTCATGCGAAATCGGTTCCGTATTTGAATGGCTTTCGCACATAGTACCTGACAACAAAGTTTCAGCTCGCCAGGCTGAAATCTGTGCTGGGGACTGTAATAGCCATTGTTGACAGTCGGTGCTGCGGCGAAAAGTCTGTTATAATCTTTCGAGCCGCTCCGGGAGTGTACGCGGATCTGGTGACCGTCGCGGGCTTCAAACCCGTTGTGGCGTCTGAAAAGGCGCCAGGAGGGTTCGATTCCCTTCCACTCCCGTGGGGACTTTATTGAGTCCCCCTACAACTGACGCGAAACCCAGCGAAAACGCTGAAACTGAATCACTTTTTACCGAGTGAACTTCTCTTTCAGACTTCACGGGTTTCGCGTCATTTTGTGCCAGTTCTTGTGAATGTTGCGTAGGTTTTTGCACGCATGAAATCAGGGCAGAATCAAAGTGTGAATCCAGAGTTTGCAGATAGTGTTCTCTGGCGACTTCTTGAGAGTTACCCATCCACTGGCAGACAACGTGACTTGGAAACTGATCTTCCAGTTCCGTCTGCCGTGATGCCCGCAGATTGTGGGTGATCTTCGGCCATGGCGTGAACCCGGCTTTGCGAACGATGTGAGCCAGTCGCCGCCTCAGATTCGCGTCGGTCGTCTGCGGCCGCTTGGCAATCACGAATTCCTCGCCATCGTCTGCCCTTTCCTGAACTTCAAGCAACCTTTGAAGCAACTCAGGGAACAACGGGATCTCACGCGATTCGTGCCCTTCATGGTGTTCCGTTTTTGGGCTTGTCACAGTGATTCTCTGCCGCTTCCAGTCGATGTCCTGCCATCGCAGGGCAAACGGTTCTGATGGCGTTCTCATTCCACCGTAGCGACTCAGGGCAATGATCAGCTTCATTTCCGCATCGGGAGCCATTTCGATAACGGCGTTGATCGTTGCCCGGTCAATGAATCGCTGCCGCGACTTGTTCGTTTTTCGCGGGGTCTTCACTTTGTTGAACGGGTTCGCCGGGATGATCTCAGAATCAACCGCTTCGTTCAGGAATTGTTTGGTGAATCCCATGTATTTGCCGGTTGAAGCCTGTCCGAGTCCGCCGCCGCCGCTTTGCTTGTCGGTCTTCATGTATCGCAGGAACGCCATGCCGTCGGCTTTGGTGAGTTCCTTCAATGATCGATTGCCGAAGAATG
>JANOZG010001036.1:0-4564 GCA_031429275.1 Planctomycetota bacterium | reverse complement strand
GACGGCTTGGGCGACGTCAGGCACCAATTCCAATGAGCGACCCCGAGTTTCAAGACCTTCAGGGCAAATCAACCGCAAGGGGGCAAATACTCTCATACTGCTTTCTCTCAGCGGGTCTTGAAAAATCAGCGGCAATTCGCCAACTGCAGGAGTTGAATGAAGCTGCGGCCAAATCGGCATCCACAACTTCGGCCCGTGAACTCCCGGCCAAAAGAAACACGATTGAAGTTCATTTTCTTCCGACGTGTGGATCAAGACTATTTCCAGCGAGTGGGCAACGGTGAAGAGGAACGTGGGATGGCCGACAACCTTGCCCCCGATGATCTATCACTAAGAAAGACGCATTCAATGACTCTGCAGCGTGTTGTGCTGCTTGGAGTCATTGCGTTGCTGGCGATTCGCTTGATATGGCGACTCTTCATCGAGTCGTGACGTCGGGATTCGGGTGAGATGAATCTACAGACCTTACGGCATTCCGCTGGCGAATCGAAAGAACGGGCCTGGAATTCGAACCCCGATCGCTCGCAGTTGGTTGTACGTTTCCACAACGTACTCGAGATCATTTGATTCAGAACCATCTTCAATCGTTCGTGGCCGACCGGAGTCCTGATTCACCAGCGACATTAAATCACAATTCAATACAGTCGCGGGGGCTCGCAGCAGAATAAAGAACAACGGGCGAATCGAGCTCCTCGATTCGCCCGTTTTCTTTGAGGAGCGCTGCTCACGTAGCCGTGTTGTCGGATAATTCCGAGTTCCAAAATACCGATTTTCGCGAATGACCCGGCGGTTAGCTGATTCCCACGCTGGCAGTGAGTTGATACTCCGCCGGATGCCGGATAGCCTATCAATTGTGGATTTAACCGGTCGGAAGACGCAGCTTACGACAACAGGCAGGCTCGCACACAGTTGAGGAGTATCTTGAAATGTCGGATTCGTTGCCGATGGGTCCTGCCTGGAATCTGGAATCAGCGATGAAAGGCGTTGACGGTTGTGTCTCAGACCTCCGGGAACTGCTGGAGATCTTTCTTCGGCAGGCACCTGCTCTCATCGCGAACATTCGGAGTGCACTGGAAAGTCACGATGCAAAGAATCTTCATCTCGCGGCACACACTCTGAAAGGATCGCTGCAAATCCTGTGTGCGGATGATGCCTGCGCATTCGCGGCCGCACTGGAAGCCCTTGGAAACAAGGGACAGACAGACGGTGGAGGGCAATTATTGTCGGAGTTGGACACCGAAATGGCGAGTGTTTTGAAAGGTATCACTGAGTTTCTTGAGTCGTGACGGAATTCCCGGCGACATTCGACAGTTGATGCGTTCGTTGGGAAACCACGTGTCCATTCAGCCGGAGATGTCCAGCAGCACAAGATCAAACTTGCGGGTCGAGATAAGATTCAGAGCCTGCTGTCCGCTGTCTGTGGTCTCAACCTCATATCCGCGTCGCTGCAGCCGACGGCACAGCATATCTCTGTTGATCTCGTTATCATCGACCAGAAGCAAAGTTCCCATAAACTCACTCATGTCTGGCTCTTTCTGGCGATCAACGCTTCAATCTTCTGCAGAAGACGATCGAGTTCCACTGGTTTTGTGTCGTAATCATCACAGCCAACCGCGATGGCTTTTTCACGTTCACCATCCATCGCGTGTGCGGTCAATGCCACCACCGGGATCTGTTGCGTCGCAGGGTTGCTTTTCAGCATTCGCGTGGCGTCCCATCCATCAATCAGCGGCAGGCTCATATCCATCAGAATCAGGTCCGGCAACTGAGATTCCGCCGCGTCGATCCCTGCCTGACCATCAATGGCGATAATGACTTCAAACCCGCGACGCTGAAGTCGCCGGGAAAGCATATCCCGATTCATTTCGTTGTCTTCGACGAGCAGGATACGACTCATACTTCTGTTCCCGGCTGACGATGGCAAGAGCGTTTCAAATAACCTTTGATCTCTTGAAGAAGAACATCTCTCGATATGCCGACTTTATTCTGAATCTGCAAGACCTGTCCCTCCAGTCGCGTTCGGTCGCCCTGCGTAAGATCCTTTGCCGTGAGCACAACGATTGGAATCCGACTGGTCAGGCCCTGCCGATTTAACTCCGCAACCACTTCAAATCCGTCCATGACTGGCATCATCAGGTCCAGAAGCATCAGATCCGGCAGGCGGCTTGCAATGCATGCCAGCGCCTGTCGGCCGTCTGCGGCTTCCTGTACAAGACAGCCCATTTTTGCCACGAAACTTGCCAGCATGTGGCGGTTATTGGCATCGTCATCAACGATCAGGATTTGACAAGGTGAATTATCCGTGTGGATCTGTTGCAGGATCTGACTCAATCGTTTGCGATCCGGAGGTTTTGTCAGATAGTCCTCAACCCCCAGCGCATAGCCCATCTCCGCATTGTCAACCATGGAGACCATGACAACCGGTATGTCCTTTGTCGATGGCTCATCCTTCAGGTGTTTCAGGACCGTCCATCCGTCCATGCCGGCCATCATGACATCCAGAGTAATCGCATTCGGAAGTCTTCGACGCGCCAATTCGAGCCCCTCCGGCCCTGAGCTTGCCGTTACGACCGAGTATCCTTCCTTCTGCAGGTATCGCTGCATCAGGTCGCGGGCGTCCGGATCGTCATCGATGACGAGAATTTCGTTGATTGACCGTGGACTCGGGATTTCAGTAATACGGGCGTCCGATGCAGGCAATTGCGGACTCAACGGGGCGTCGCCGTACTGTGCGGGGATTCTGGCTGTGAAGCAACTACCCAAACCCGCTTCACTTGTCACCGTCACCGTACCGCCAAGCATTTCGCAGAAACGCTTTGTGATCGTCAATCCCAGTCCCGTTCCGCCGAATCTGCGCGTCGTGGAGGCTTCTGCCTGAGTGAACGCTTCGAAAACATGTGAGAGCTGCTCTGGTGTCATGCCAATTCCGGAATCGCTGACTGCCAGTTTCAGATAATCGCGGCCTTCATGACTGGTCCGGGTTGCCTTCAGCGTGATGCGACCCTGCTCAGTAAACTTCGCCGCATTGCTAAGCAGATTAAACAGAATCTGGCGAAGCTTGGTTTGATCGGACCACGCGTTCCCAAGGTTTTCACCGGACTCCACAACCAGCGTGTTGTTCTTCTGTGCCATTAACGGCTGTACCGTCATGACGACTTCAGTAAGGAAGGGATTCACTTGAAAGTCTTCGCAATAGACCTCCATTTTTCCTGCCTCAATTTTTGACAGGTCGAGGATGTCATTAATCAGACCAAGTAGATGCTTACCCGCACCTCGGATTTTCTGCAGGTCCGGCAGAAACTGTTTCTGTCCGACATCCTCAAACTCTTCCGTCAGCATTTCGCTGTATCCGATGATCGCATTCATTGGTGTTCGAAGTTCGTGGCTCATGTTTGCCAGAAACTGGCTCTTTGCCAGGTTGGCCTGTTCCGCAACAAGCGTCGCCTCCTGCAGACGCTCTTCACTCCGTACTCGTTCAACACCGACGGCAATGCTGTCAGCCACAGAGGCAAGTGCTTTGAGCGTCCCTTCTGACAGTGCATGCCGGGCGAACATCCCAATGACGCCCACCACACGGTCCTGAACAATCAGAGGATGTCCCGCAAAAGCCACCATGCCTTCCCGCCGAGCCCATTCCTGATCTCCGACACGAGGATCAGAAAATACATCGTTGGTCAGCCGCGGCGTGCGCTCCTGCGCAATCAGGCCGATCTTGAACTTCCCTACAGGAACTCGCCCATGCGGACCATCAATGTGAGTATACAAACCAGCGCTGGCCTGGAGTTCAAGGACCTGCTGGGCTTCGTTCAGCGTCCAGATGCGAGCGAAAGCGGCATCCAAATGCTTCACCATCGCCTTGGCGCAATGTTGCAGAGTATTCCTCAGGCCAGCTTCTCGCACCAACGCCTGACCAATGTCGGCGGCAAAGCTTGTTAATACAGCCTGCTCCGCCCGAATCGATTCAGCCTCTTTGCGTGCCGTGATGCCGCGTACAATTCCGGTGAATTTCCTTTCGCCGTCGGTCTGCACTTCACTGACTGACAGGTCGATGGGAAACGATGTTCCGTCACTGCGCCGACCCAGAACTTCACGTCTTATGCCAATAACTTTCGCAATGCCGCTCCCGAGATACGCCTGAAGATATCCATCATGTTCGTCGGCATACGGAGACGGCATCAGCATCTTGACGTTGCGGCCGATCATCAGTCCCTGCGAGTAACCAAACATGCGTTCCGCTGCCGGATTCGCAAACTGAATGATGCCCGCAAAATTGATTGTGATGATGCCATCAACTGCGGTTTCCACAATCGCCCGGTTTGCATTCTCACTTTTCTGCAACTCGCGCTGGCTTGCCGCAAGGTCTGCTGTTCGTTCCCTGACCTCCGCTTCCACACGCTCGTTTGTTGATTCAAGCTCTGCCTGTTGCTCCGCAATACTCTGCATTTCCTGGATGCCTTTGTAGCAGGACCAGAAAAGGAACACATCTTCAAACAGGACCCATCCCGCATGTTCAAATGCCCGCCATGGACTGGATGTCAAGACGCCAAATACGGATTGTGGCCAG
>JANOZG010001035.1:0-3154 GCA_031429275.1 Planctomycetota bacterium | reverse complement strand
CCACTTTTAACGCCATCGCCGCGTTCTGCTCTACCAGCAGAATTGTGGTGCCAGTCTTGTTGATTTCTCGAATCACCTGGAAAATCGTCTGCACGATCTGTGGTGCCAGTCCAAGTGACGGTTCATCCAGCATCAATAACTTGGGTCTCGCCAAAAGAGCACGAGCAATGGCAACCATCTGCTGCTCGCCACCGGATAACGTGCCGGCCGCCTGTTTGAGCCGTTCACGAACCCGTGGGAAAAGGTCCAAAGCCCGTTCGCGGTCCTGCTGAATCTGCTCATGATCCGTTCGCGAGTAAGCGCCGAGCTGCAGGTTTTCATCAACAGTCAGGTTCGCAAAAATGCCGCGTCCTTCGGGAACATGAATGAGTCCACTTTGTGCAATCTGATGCGGCGGCTGGCTGTGGATTTCCTTGCCATCAAATTGAATGCTGCCCTGCTTTGGGCTGAGCAATCCGGAAATCGTCCGCAGCATTGTCGACTTACCAGCCCCGTTGCCGCCGATCAGAGTCACAACTTCCCCCTGCTCGACGCGCAGGGAACAACCTCGGATCGCCTGAATGGCGCCGTAGGAAACAGAAATGTTGTCGACTTTCAGAAGGGACATGATTTGGACTCGGAAAGACTTTCGTTCGTTGACCAGATCGGCCTGTTACCGAGAGGTTGAATGGAGATTTGGGTTTGAGATTACTTGATTGCAGATGGCACGTTGCTGGGTTCAGGCCGGGCGACCCGATTCATGAATGCCGGGGTGACTGATTACCAAAATGGAATATGCAGCGATTATCTCGCCCATCAGGTCGATTCATCCTCCACACCACTTCCCAGATAGGCCGCGATGACTCGAGGATCATTCTGGACTTCAGCCGGCGTTCCTTCACAAATAGTAATGCCATGATCAAGCACCACGATGCGTTCGCAGATTTCCATCACCAGCGGCATATCATGTTCGATCAACAATACGGCGACCTGAAATCGATCGCGGATCTCACGAATCGACTGAGCCAACAGACGCTTCTCCTGAGGATTCAGACCGGCAGCAGGTTCATCCAGTAACAGCACCTGAGGATTCGTGGCAAGGGCTCGAATAATCTCCAGCTTGCGTTGATGGCCGTAACTCAGATTGCTGGCCAGCTCGTGGGATCGATCCTGAAGCTCAAAGATTTCCAGAAGGTCGAGGGCTCGATGCCGCAGTGTTTCTTCTTCGTGACGATAACCGCTTGTGCGCAATACTGTTTGAAAAAAACCATGTCGGTTGTGCAGCTGTCCCGCCAGCCGCACATTGTCAAGAACGCTCAGGTTGGGAAACAGCCGAATATTCTGAAAGGTTCTGGCAATACCTGCTGCGGTGATCTCGTGCGGCTTGCCACGTCCAAGTTGCTTAACACCCAGCTGGATCTGACCACAGTCCGGCTGATACACGCCCGTGAGCAGGTTAAAGACAGTTGTTTTACCCGCACCATTGGGGCCTATCAGGCCAAATAGTCCGGCCGGCGGAAGCCTCAACGAAAACTTTTGAACAGCTTTCAAACCCCCGAACGCGATGCCAATTTCACTGACATTCAAGAGTCCGCGATCGGCTGCCGCCGATGAATTCACTGTCGGAGACAGGCTCATGCCTGCACCTCCTGAGTTCGAACGTTACGGGACGCAGGACGCTGCCAGAAGTTCCAGATTTCATGAATTCCCAGCAGCCCCTGTGGTCGCACCAGCATCATTACGATCAGCAGCAATGCATAAACAATCAGGCGATACTGTTCAAAGTCACGCAGCATTTCCGGCAACGCGGTCAAGAGTATCGCGGCCAGTGTTACACCGGTGATCGAGCCTCGACCTCCCAGCACCGTCATAATCACGTAGTCAAATGATCGCTGAAATCCTGCATCTTTGGGACTAACAATCACACCGCCTTCGTGTGCAAATAAACCGCCAGCGACGCCTGCAAAGAATGCGGCAATCACAAACGCCAGAACTTTTTTACGAGCGATATTCACGCCCATTGCCTGAGCCGCAATTTCGTCCTCACGCACGGAAATCATTTCGCGCCCAAGGCTGGAACTCTTCAGTCGATAGGCCACCACAATCGTGATCGTCAGGACCGTATAGACCCAGAATAAACTGGTGTACTTCGGGACTCCGTCGAATCCCACTGCTCCACCGACAGGCGGTGGAACCAGATCGGCCCATGCGGCATTCCGGAATTTCTCGACATCATCGATTGTCTTGCCGGTCTGTTGAAGGACGACGCGAATAATCTCACCGAAACCAAGAGTCACAATCGCCAGGTAATCGCCGCGAAGGCGAAGCGATGGCAAGCCCACCACGTAGCCAGCCCCGGCCGCAAACAGACCACCGACCACACAAGAGACGGCAAACAGCCATTCGCCGCTTCCCAGAAACCCGCCGTGTCTGCTTGTGCTGTCCCAAAGGCACATCGAGCCGTAGTAGGTAATTGTGGCGGCTGAGTATCCGCCCAGAGTCATGAAACCCGCATGGCCAATGGAAAACTGTCCAGTCATGCCATTGACGATGTTTAGTGACACAGCCAGCACAATGGCGATTCCAACATCCAGCACGATTCGCTGGTAATAACGACTTACGACATTCGGCAGTAAGAAGTGCAGCAACAGAGCGATGCAGATTCCAATCGCCAGTGGAACAATCGCTGTCCACGCATTGCCCGGGACCTTGATTTCGGCAGAGCCGCCAGAAGCTGATGCGTTGCCAGAAGAATTGTTTGACATCGTTACACCTTCTCCCGCAGCGGAGATCCGAGTAAACCGCTTGGCTTGACCAGCAAAATGATGATCAACAATGCAAACACGTACACATCGCGGTAATTCGAAGACACATAAAACGCACCAAACTGTTCCACGAATGCGATCACAAAACCGCCTAAAACGGCACCTCGGACATTACCGATACCACCGATGACGGCCGCGACAAACGCTTTCAAGCCCAGCAACACCCAGATCGTGTGAGCCGGCTGATTCATCCCGGGATACTTCATGACATAGAGAAATCCGGCGGCAGCGGCCAGTGTCGATCCCAACACAAACGTAAAGGAAACAACTCGATCGACTGGAATCCCCATCAGCGCGGCAGTGTCGGTATTGAATGAGACCGCTCGCATGGCCACGCCGAGCTTTGTGTG
>JANOZG010001034.1:0-9107 GCA_031429275.1 Planctomycetota bacterium | reverse complement strand
ATCGCGCGATACAGTTCGCGAGGATCCGCCAGAAAGCCGCACAGTCGAATATGATCCTGCAGCTCCAGTGCATTGATCTGTTGCTGCAGTTGATCCCGCAAGTGTCCTTCACCGGCGATCACAAGTCCCACGGAATTGCCGGCCTGAATCAGCCCGGCGACCGCATTGATCAGATGATGAAAACCTTTTTCTTCCGATAAACGGCCAGCCGCACCAATCAGAAGTCGCTGCGATTCGAAGCCAAAACGAGATTTATCTTTCAACGTCGGGGCTGCGGTGGAGTAATCGTCCAGTACGATCGCGTTGTCGATCTGATGGAGCCGATCGGCCGGAACAGAGTTCTCGATGCAGCGGTCGTAAAGATCGGTCGACACGCAGATAATTTCTTCGTAACGCTTCATACAAAAGCGATCGATCTTGTAATAAAGCGGCGTTTTGGCCGTAAACCGAACCCAGCCGTGTGCCGTCGTGACCAGATGCATCTTGTGAAAACGCCGAACCAGAAGCCCCAAAGCGTTACTTTTGTAATCATGAGCATGCCAGACGCTGACATGCCGTTCGCGACAAATCTTGATGCAGTCACGCACGACGCGCCAGTCGAGCGGACCGCGATCATCGATGCCAATGATCTCCGCATTGGCGGTTGCCGCTTTCTTTTCAAGCGTCGTAAAGCCAGGATCGCCCGGCGGACGCATGAACAGACACGCACAGTCGATGCCATACTTGTTCAAATATCGTGGCGAATTAAGAATTGTTTTTTCGGGACCACCGCCCGTTCCTGTCACGACACGCGTATGCAGAACGAAGGGGCGATATTCGGCAATGCCAATAAGTGAATCCGGATCTCGTTGATTTCGGTTCATGACTTGTCTCCCTTCAGAATTGTTTCCAGTTGCGAAGCCTTGCTGTGCCAGCTTTCCTGCTGCAGACGGTTTCTTGCTGACGCTTGTGTTGCCGGAATGCCCATCGAAATTCGCTCACGAACAAGACTGCTGAATTCTTCCGGCGTTTTCGCAACGTCCAGACAATCGGACCATGCATCCGTTGACGGCAGACGATTGACGACTACTGGCTTTCCGGTCGCCAGATATTCTTTGAGCTTCAGCGGCTGCATGGCTCGCGTGACTGGCAAGTCCGCGTACGGCATCACCAGCACACTGGCTTGATTTGCGATCGCCGGAAGTGCTGTGATTGGTTGCGCGGGCAGAGTTTTCACATTGGGCAATGCCATGATCGCTGGATCTGGATCTTGCTGAGGCCCGATGAGCACGATGGTTCCCGCAGTGAGTTCTTTTGATAGTTGCACCAGCGATGCCGTATCCATGCGGCGATCGATCACGCCCCAGAAGACGACAGTTGGCGAAGGTGCATTTAGGGGTGGCCGGGGTTGGAAGGCGCCAGCCTGAAACCCCGGGGCTTCCTTCGTTCCACTCAGTCCAGCCCCGGCCACCCGTTGACTTACACGCCAAAAATCCACGTCCACGCCGTGCGTCAAAAGCGACGACGACCGCCCTTCATCGGCGATCATTTTCTGCAACGTCTCACTCACGGCGACCAGAGAATCCGCTCGCTGAATCATCGCACGATCCATCGTCCGCAGAGTATCGCCATCAAGACCAGGCCATTGCGAAAAATCATCGACGCAATAATACACCCAACGCTCGACTGGCAATGCATCAGGAAGATCGGCCGTGATCGGCAAAGTCGTCAGTCCTACCACTGGTTGTGGCAGTTGCGATATCAGTGATGTCAGTTGTTTCAATAACAGCCAGCGATTCAGTTTGCGATCTCGTCCGCTTCCGAACCAAGGCCACATCTTTGGATTCATAACCCGCAGATTGTCATGCATCTGAATGCGCCGTCCAGCAACTTCAGCTTGCCCTTGTTTAGCTCCGCTCGACAATCTTGAGCTGCCCCACTGTCGCAGTTTCTCCGTCACGCGTTGCATAGTCTGCAGATCGAAACGGGGCGCGCGAGTGCCGATGGTATTGACCCATAAGACGGGGTAACGATCCAGCAGGTTTCGCACCAGATGCTGGCACGATGAAGGATGTCGACCCCAGTCGTCGGAAAATACCAGCAACGAACCAATGGCCCGCTCAGTTACGATCGATCGCTGTGGGCATTCGGCAATCATGACTCATCTCCCCGATGCGGCACTAACGTCGATCTCATATCAATCTGCTTTCCGAAAACGCTGCGACGTTCTCGCCGCCCCAAAACATCGCGGTAGACATCGCGATACGAGTTCAGCATTCCGTCGAGAGAAAATTTCTCTTTCGCGAGTTTCGCGGCGACATCAGCCATTTTGCTTCTAAGTCCCGGGTTGCGATGCAGTTCAATCAACGCTGCCGCCAGCGAAGAATCGTCACCGGAGGGAGCCAAAAAACCCGTCACACCGTGTTCAACCAATTCCGGAAGACCACCGACCGCTGTGGAAACCACCGGACGTCGTGCGGCCATGGCTTCAATGACGGTGAGAGGAATGCCTTCGCTGATGCTGGACATCAAAAATACGTCGGACGCTGCTAACAGGTCGGCAATGTCTTTCCGCGTTCCAGCCAGCGTGACGCATTCTTCGAGTCCACGTTTGCAAATCGTTTCTTCAATCGCCGCGCGTTCATCGCCATCTCCCGCCAACAGAAGTCGCAGTCCCGGAATCTGTCTACGAGCCGCATCAACGGCCCGCAAGGCCGTCTGATGATCTTTCAGCGAATGCAGACGGGCGACAAGCACCGCTACAAAATCAGTAGCAGCGAAGTTGAATTCTTTGCGAATGCGGTCACGAGCCCCGAGAGTTGGTTTTGCAAGCGATGCCAGATCGACGCCATTGTAGATGACTTCGACACGTGATTCAGGCAGCCCCTCATTGACGATCAACGCCTGACGCACGGCTTCACCGCAGCCAAAAAGTCGATCACAACTGCGCAGCATGAGTCGATTGACGACAAATCGCTTCCGACTTGGAGTGTCCGGAAAATGGCGGCCATGTTCCGTGAAAACAACTGGCCGAGTGCCCCAAAGTCCGCGACTGAGCATTGCCTGAAAAAAAGGCGTGTATTGATGAGCGTGCAGGATTTCCGCACCTTCTTCGTCGGCGAATTTTCGCAGGCGCTTCGCACAACCTCGATCGATCCCTGGATTGCGATACAGATGTTTGACTGTAAAACCGTCTTGCTGCAGTCTCTCGCCGATTTCTCCGATTTCATCCAACACAGCCACGACGCACCGAAATTCATCGTTCAGCGAGCGCAACATTTTATCGACCAGTACTTCCGCTCCGCCAACACCCAGCGCATGGATGACATGGCAGACCGTGGGACGGTCGTCGATTGGAGTAATGCGAAGATGTGGTGTTGATTGAATCATGATGTTTGAGCGGCTGAAAAGTAGGATGGGTCTCCAGACCCGTCCTGACAAGAACAATGATGGTCTGGACGGGTCTGGAAACCAGTCCTACGATAACTACAACTGTCTCCTCAGCGCTGACGCCGTTGCGAGTATTCGAACGGGACTCAACGCCTTTACTCCGGCGACCATGAGACGTCCCGGTGATTTCACTAATCTTTTAATTCTCTGTTTCTGCGGCACAAACATTGACCATGAACCAACGTCGTACTTTGCCTGACATGCTGGAATCAACGTCGGTTCGCTCGTGCGATGAAACACGTCGCGATGACCTTCCGTCATCAGGATGGAGAGACAACGAGCCGTCAGACGAGCATCACCAAATGCAGCCATATCATTCCACGCTGCGTGGTTAATTTGATTTGCCTTTTCATGCATCGCAGCAGCGAACGTCGCGTCGTCTTCACATGAAGCAGCGATTCGCAGTACATTCGCTTTGCGAAAATCCTGAGCTGCCCAGGCTTCGGTTGGGTACTGCAATTTCTCTGCTTGATCGAGTGTGCGGCGTTCATTCGCCGCCATCCACCGACCGTAGGTCTGCATCACATCCCGAGAAAATGCGTACATCGCATCGAACTGTTCTGCATCACGTTTTGCGAGTAGGTACCGTCCAAGCGAATTCAAAAACACGGTGTAAGACCAATGACCTTCTGCGTCGAGAAGATGCAGCTCATGCGGATCCTGCGAAGGATGCACGCAGCGACGGATAAGTTCCTCCAGCTTGTTCAGGTATCGTGATTCGCCAGTCAGAATCCACCCGTCGAGCAGCGCGTTGATGGAATTGCCAGCGCCGCGCCCGGGGCCATGAAAGTCTTCAAACACAGTGGCAGATGCCGCACCGGTGGGTCCGTTGTCGAGTAAGCCAAAGATCGTGTTGCGACCGTCGTCCATAGCGATGACCCAATCGGCCAACGACAGCACTGATTCGCGAGCTTCGGGATTTCCTGTCAAAAAATGATAATGCAACAGACCGGTTGTGTAATTGTGTTCGCAGCTGGGGCCACCACCGTATGGCTGGCCAGGCTTTTGATTATTCTTTGAATACGTGCGATGCGTACATGACCGCGCATCGACATAATGATCCGTGTGCCAGAACAAGCCGCCATTGAAGGCAGCTCGATCTTCAGTCGTGTGATAGATGTCAATGTCCATCACATGGCGAGCCAGTGAGTCGAACAGATCAAACCACTTCAGATCGCGGGTCGCAGCCAGTTGCAGTATGCCCCCAAAGATCATGTCGAACTGATTGTTGTAGTGCGATACGATCTTGCCTGCGCCAGCGAAGTGAGTTTGTTCGTGATCGGCTGGCACGTCTCCAAAATTTCGCCAGCCGTATTCGTCGATAGAATCACGCCGCGCGGCGAGGCTGAACCTGCCGGATGTCGCATCGTTGAGATATTCAGCGAAGCGTGCTGCGACGCCGTAGGACGGGACTCCAGTCCCGTCCTGATCGGAAGTGTCTTGCGTCGATTGTGTCTGAACGGGTCTGAAGACCCGTCCTACGTCCACAAACCATGGCAGCGTGTCCGCGTCAGCGATTGCAGAAGCGGATTGCATTAATTGCGGCGCGTCATGCACCCAATCAAAATCACAAACATCGCCTGTGCCAGAACCTGTCTTGAGCCAGAACGCCTGAGTCTTTTGTTC
The DNA here is from genome assembly GCA_031429275.1 of Planctomycetota bacterium. Lineage (GTDB taxonomy): Bacteria > Planctomycetota > Planctomycetia > Planctomycetales > Planctomycetaceae > SXXK01. Next base: position 4,052 of record JANOZG010001034.1, on the reverse strand, counting down.
ACCGCCCTGAAGTTCGTAAGCCACACCTGCCAGAGCAGGAAAATGTCCTACTTCGAGCGAACCCATTGACGCTGCGATGCTGGCTGGGAATTGCTGCCAGAATTCAGGCACACAGACGGAAAGAAACGATGAATCGCCTTCCACAAGAAACGTCGGCTCAGCACGATACCCCGTTGCCTGCTCAAGAGGGGAAGGCTGTTTATGACCTGTGGCCTTTCCAATGTTCGTAGTCACTTCATAGCCGCGAGCCGCTACACAGACTTGCCCCGATGCGTTGACATGACTAGCCGAGTTCCAGGCAGGGCCGCCGCTTCCGACCTGGCGAAGGAAGACTTCATGTGACGTCGATTTTGCGGCATGATGTCGTTCTGCCTTCCAGTGCGTCGTCGCGCTGGCGGGTATGTTGTCGCTGCCAACTGCGATTTCGAAACTGCTGAAAACGAATGATCCCGAATCGCCCAGATCCCAAAGACCACCCGCATGTTTCGCTCGACGCGTATTGCGGATGCGAGTTTCCATCTGCAGTAAACCGATTCCGGCCCAATGCGTCAAACGCAACTGAAGAGTGACGTATGGCTTTGACGTAACATGCGCGTTAACGACAAAGACTTGCCGAACGGCGCCGCTGATTTCTTTACGAATGCTACTGATCACAAGTGGCAATTCTGAGCCATTGACGTCGCCAAGGTAAGGCATCAATCGGACAATCGTTTCCGCGGGAGGATCAGATGTGAGATCGCGAGTCACGATACAGATCTCGCCGCAAATCCCTTTCACCGTGGTAACATGGCATTCTGGCAATTCGTCCGTTGAACGAAGACTGTCACACGGGCCGACAATCAGTTCACGTTCATTGGCGTTGACTTCCGGCGCGACAAAACTCGCCAGCAGCCAGCGAACGCTGCCATCGTTCCATCGGTTCAAAACATCGAACTGAGCCGCGACGGGAGATTGAAATCCGTAAATGTTTCCATTTGCAGCGTCGGGCAGTCGCCCTTTGGGAACGCACAAGCCACTGATCACAGGGACGTTGCGCGCAGCGGTCGATCGAGACCGCATCACGCACGGAACTGTGATCGCGTGCTGAGAATCTGGCGTGATTCTGGTTTTAGGTTTCAGCGTCATGTCAGAAAGTGTTCGGTCAGAAATGCGACGGGAACGTGATTTGTAGGACGCGTCTCCAGACCCGTCCTGACACGTTTCATACCAGGACGGGACTGGAGTCCCGTCCTACGTTAATTTTTGGTTTACCCCAGGCATCCAGCCAGCGGGCAAGAATCAGCAGACTCCAGATCAACTGACCGTGTCGACCCACGCCCTTGCAATGAGCTTCAAAGATCTTCGTAGCAGTCCCGACGTTAATGAAACTCGCAATCGGACCATTTTGGTTCAGAACATGTGTTCGCACCTGGTCGCTTAGAGGGCCACTCAACCATTGATCGATTGGCATCTCAAAACCCTGTTTACGCCGGTTGACGAGATCCTTCGGCAAGCGTGCTTCAAACAATTGCTTGAGCATCCATTTCTTGGATCCGTTACGAATCTTGAATTCCGAAGGCATTGACGCGGCCAGTTCCATGACCTGCCAGTCAATAAATGGCGGACGAACTTCAAGACCGAAACCCATGCTGGCTCGATCAACTTTCGTCAGAAAGTCGTCTGGCAGCAGGATATTCGTATCTGCCGACAACATGCCGCTCAATGCGTCACGATGTCCGTCTTGAAACGGCTTAATGATTGAACGTTCGGGCTGATGATCGTTGAGCAAAGATGCAAAATCGCGACTCAGCAAGCTGCTTCGCATTTCTCGCCGACACGCGGAAACAGTATTGGCGTACGCTTCTGCGGGATTGCGTGAGAGATTCTGCAGCAGTGTCTTGAGACGCAATGGACGTGGTAACCAGTCGACCTTCGGCCAGATCGCCGCCATCGGCTTCAGTACCAGCGATCGGACGATGGAAGGGATGTAGTTGCGAATCTGATCTTCTTTGATGTCATGCGCATAACGCAAATATCCGCCGAACAGTTCATCGCCGCCATCGCCCGAGAGCACGACCTTGACATGCTCAGCCGCTAGACGTGATACGGCCATTGTCGGCAAAGCTGAAGCATCCGCGAACGGTTCGTCATACAGAAACGCAAGGTCATCCAGATCGCGCGCGGCTTCCGGCGTGACGACTTCTTCCGTATGAATGCAACCAAAATGAGCGGCGACTTCTCGAGCAAACGGTAACTCGCTGAATTCGGCTTCGTTAAATCCAATCGAAAATGTTCTGACAGGATCCGAACGCAGGCTCGCCATCATGGCGACGATGGCACTGCTGTCCAATCCACCGCTGAGAAACGCGCCGACGGGAACATCGGCAATCAAATGAGCTTTCACACTTTCGTGCAAAGCGGTATCGATGCGTTGTTTCCAGTCATCGACAGTTGATCGATCTTCGTGATCAAACGACAATTGCCAGTACCGTTTCGGCGATGTTTGAAATTCCGAAAGCGAAATACGCAGTCGGTGTGCGGCGGGAAGTTTGGTGACGCGGCCAAAGATGCTTCGTTGTCCGGGAATGAAGCCGAAGGTCAAATAGTCTTCAATCGCAGCCGGATCAATCGAACGATCGATGCCCGGATGTGCAAGAACCGCTTTCAGTTCAGACCCAAAGACCAGTTTTTCATTGTCACGATAAATGAACAGCGGCTTCTGTCCCAGATGATCGCGAGCCAGCAGAAGTTCGTGGCGTCGAGCGTCCCAAATGGCGAATGCAAACATGCCGCGCAAATGCGTGCAGAGATCCGCTCCGTGTTCTTCGTAAAGATGAACAAGAACTTCCGTGTCTGAATTCGTGCGAAAGATGTGCCCACGTGCAACGAGTTTCCGGCGCAGTTCCTGATAGTTATAGATTTCACCATTGAACACGACGTGAATAGATTCGTCTTCGTTGGACAGCGGTTGTCGTCCGCCTTCCAGATCGATAATTGCCAGACGTCGATGCACAAGCCCGACTGAGCCAGAGCGAAACGTGCCTTCCCCATCCGGACCTCGATGCGCAATCGCATTTCCCATGTCCGTCAGCAATTGAGCGCTGACCGATCGACCGGATTCTGCGTAAAGAACACCTGCAATTCCGCACATCTGAGCTAGCTGCCTTTTCGTGTGACCGGATGGAGTTGGAATCTCGACCCAATGGAAAGGTAGGTCACAACGAGCAGGAACGCGGCGGGAAAATAAAAATCGATGAATCAAAAACGAAACATTTGAACGGACAACTTAGCGTGGTTGCAGATTTGAAACAGCGTGCGCAGCGGCAGGTTTCAATTCATGATGAAAGGACGTTCCACGCCCTGTACCTGCTGCGGCAGTTCATCAATTGTGTCGCGCCAGTCGACTGCTTGAGTCGTTGCATAGTCAGGGGCTGCGGTCGTTTCGTAGAAAGGTGTTTCGTCAATGAACTCTTCAGGTGCTTCGGTTTCGTAGCGATAGGCCGTTTCCAGCAGTTCTGGTTCTGATGAAATGGCGGGTTCAATTTTCGCGAATGCAGTCGATGATGACTGCCCGATGGCGTCCGTAAGCCGATAGTGAATTGTCATTGAACCAGCACCGAGCAATACCACGTAGTATGGAATTTCCAACGCTTCCAGACTCACAAACTGCGCAGCAACCATGTAAGCACAAAGCGCCGCGATCGTCATGCGAGCAGAATCTGCGAACCAGGCGTCATCATCATTTTTTGTCCGCTGCAATAAGAGCCAGCATCGCCAGATCGCGGTCAAAAAGAAGCCCATGTACATCGCAATACCGGGAATCCCGAGTTCGACCGCTGTCTGAACCCACAAGCTGTGTGCTTCTTTGCCAGCAGGCCAACCGAATTCGTGCGCATGAAGGGGCCAGTGGTCTGGACCGCACCCCATGATAGGATCGCGGGCCAGCAGGACTGCACAGTCTCGCCAAAGGTCGAGTCGACTTTGGGCCGACGCTTCACGCACGCCGTCCTTCATTGCGAACGTCTCCATAAAACGATCGCGTACCTGCGGGCCAGCCAGAACTACCGCCATCA
>JANOZG010001033.1:0-3316 GCA_031429275.1 Planctomycetota bacterium | reverse complement strand
ACGATCATTAGCGCCGACAACGAGCAGTTTCGGCATCGTCAACTTGGCGCGATACGTCCACGGATCCATCATCTTCCAGAGTTCCGCTTCACGACCATCACGTGGAATACCATCGTCGTTGACGAGTCCTTTGCTGGTGTAGTCGGCAATTTGCTCGCTGTAGAACCCCCAGGTCTTTTTCTGATGAGTCATCTGCTTTGGAAAGTTGAGAGTATCAATCACGATCGGTGCCGTGGCGATGATACGTTTGTCAACAACAGATGTGAGCCAACTGGTCCAGCCGCGTTTTGATGCACCGGTAATCACAAACCCTTTGATGGGCTGTTTAAACTGTTGCTCCGAAAACTGCTCGAGGGCATCCATCGCCTTCACGGCACTCTTTGCCATTGGAAAGAGCAGCGGCCATGTGGCGTCGCCGGTTTCCAGATATTTCAGCCATGTTTCAGTGATGAGGTCGTCTTCTTTTCTGCCTTCCATGAGTGGCTGATTAGGAACCTGATGCAGAGTGGCGATGCGGGCTCCGGAGAAATTCGCAAGAGCGATTCCCATCGCCATATCGCCGATGTTTTGCGGCTTGCCAACATTGTCAATCCCGCCGCCGTTGACGAACAGCAGCATGTGATCCTTATGAACCAGTTCCGTTGGTTCATAGACAATCAGATTATGCTTCCAAACGATACCTTGCCACTTCTGTGAAGTCAGCACAAGGCGATGAACTTTGTTAGCGCCCAGTTGGGTAGTCTGTTCGAGCTTCCAGGCAAAGTCGGGTTCCGGCCGATCCATATATTTAAAGATCGCAGCGGAGGATGCTTCGGCAAGGACAACTTTGTCCTCCGCTGTTACCTCCGAAACCAAAGGGCCGGCAAGTAGCAGCACGATCAGAAACGGTTTTGCCATGGAATCTAACTTTGAGTAAGTACAACAGAAGACAGGGATAACAGTATCCACGTAGACATGCTAATGCCTTGATCGCTTAAACCAGTATGAGAATTCTACTCTGTAGTCAGAGCGATGAGTCCCATATCCAGCTCCTCGCCCTCCTTGACGGTGAGTTTTATGGTTGATGTTGCGGGATCACTGTACCGATCATTTAGCTTGTCTGGACCAGAATACTGCCGTGACAGCAGACTGAATTCCTGCCAGGCAAATGTCAGCGTGTATTCACCTGCAGGAACACCATCTCCGGAGTTATAGGTTGAGATTTGAAAGTTTCCCTCTGGATCCGTTTCGGTTGATGAAGCCGTTGGGTGTGTCGCATCCAAGCCTCCAACCGCATTGCACTGAATCTGGATCACCGCGCCTGGTGCAACACCGTCTACAGTAACTTTTCCTTTCACGGGGCTTGTTGATTTACGGAACGCCTCTTCTCCGCCGCAGCCGCAGAACAGGACGAGGCTCATCAGGAGCAAACATCGAAAAGACATATCCACCTCTTCGTGAGAAAGAACAAAAAAACCGCCCGTCGCTGTTGCGACGGGCTTCTTACCGAGATGATGAAACAACCGCGATCAGAATTCGCCTAAAATCTCGCCTTTTTGGATCGTAACCAATGCCGCAAACGTTGATTGGGCCACGTTCTCGCTGACGAATCGAACAGCGCCATCGCCCATTGCAAATTGACAACCTCCGGTATGGAAACTGTGATAGCCACGCCCGCGAAGGTTGGTACACATTGCGCATGGTCCACGAGCACCTGTTCCATCGTACAAAGTCCCATCGATCCAGTGTTCAAACGCCAATGCATCAGCCCAACTCCCCCCGTTTGTTTGTGAAACAACGGCCGGTACGCCTGGAGCCGGCTGGCTCTTATAATAGATCTTCAGACCTCCGGTACGTTCTCCGAACATGAACGTATTGGACGTCCCGTCAACAAGATCTCGCATCCGCGTCGAGTTTCCACCGACTCCGGCGGCCCGAAAGAATCCATGCCGATCTCCGCCCGGACTTCCATTGTAAGCCAGCCAGCCAAAACCATTCGTTCCGCTAAGAATACCGGTCGTTCCGCCATAATCCGTTCGGCCACCTTTCCATGTGCAATTAACCGGCGGAACACCAGCACCAAACGCATTGCGAGGATACAAATAATCATCGGTCGTAGCACCGGGACTTGACGCGCAAAGGAATGCCGGGATAACCGTTGCAGCCAGAGCCACGTTCTGCGCCTGCGCGGCGGCGTTGTACCCGGTTGGACCGGCCACCATCGGGACGTTGCTGTCGAGTGAATTGTAAATCGTTGACTGCTCGATGTAGGGCAGCAACATTGTAAATGCGTTTCGGAAGTTCGTGTATGGAGGCACGAGGTAGTATCCGAATGGAAACGAATTCGCGGTGTCATGGTAGTTATGCACAGCCAGAGCCAGTTGCTTTAGATTATTCTTGCACTGCGTCCGGCGAGCTGCCTCACGAGCCTGTTGCACGGCGGGCAGCAGCAGGGCAATCAGAATGGCAATGATGGCGATGACCACCAGCAGTTCGATCAGCGTAAAACCGCGTTTCAATCTGTTCGTCGATTTCATGTCCATAACTCCTCAGAAAAAAGGATGAAGACCTCAAACGTTTACGACACTGTCATTCTGTTCACGAATTGTTCAGAATGGAAGCGATGTCTTCAGAAAAAACGGCAGAATTTGTGTTCCCTGTTGGCTTTTCAAGATCACTGTCCAAGGTTTAGGCGATGCTCGATCGAATGTCACGAATTGTCACGCGAGGAATGATGCTCCTTGCCGCTGTGGGCCTGACAAGCCTTTGTTGCTCCGCAGATGAGCCTGCCGATTCGCCGCCGGTGTATACAGCCGAGTTCGTGTTTCCGTTCGACCCTCAGCACAATCATGCACCGGGGATTGCGGAACTGGCGAATGGCGAATTGATCGTGTCATGGTACCGCGGCAGTGGAGAACGCTCGGCCGATGACGTGGCAGTGCTGGGAGCGCGTCGCAAAACGGGGGCCGCAGCGTGGGGTGAGAGTTTCCTGATGCATGACACGCCCGGTTTCCCGGACTGCAACACAGCGATGATGGCCGATGCCAAGGGACGGCTGATGTTGTTCTGGCCCGTTATCATCGCCAACAGCTGGGAGTCATGTCTGACGCATGTCAAAGTCAGCGACGATCCATCGGGCGACGGCTGTCCAAAATGGAATCGCGACGACTCAATTCTGCTGAAGCCTGATGACTTCTCTGGCGAAGCGATAAGGACTCTCGATCAATTGCTGGCGAATTCGCCAGTGCCACTGTCGGAAAAACAATTGTCCGTCATCAATGATGCCAAAACAAAGTTGAGTCAAAAACTCTATCAGCGTTTGGGATGGCAACCGCGA
>JANOZG010001032.1:0-5853 GCA_031429275.1 Planctomycetota bacterium | reverse complement strand
GCAGTCGCGACAGCGCCGGCACGTTCACCGTGACGGCTTCGTACCTGACGAATGATGTCTTCGAATTCCGCAAAGGAATCAAATCGTCGCAGGCGATCTTCAAGGTCTTCCGGGATTCCAAGTCGCGATCCGTACCATGCTGCGAACTTGCGAAACATCAGGCAGGCCCGGTCTTCATGCTGGCGAGCCATCAGAGTGAAATGATCCGAAAGAAATTGCACCTGTTCGTCGGCGGATGGTTCCCAGTCGCATGTGTTCCCGTTGGCCAGTCGTTCGATGCGGCGAAAAATCCACGGGTCCAGCATCGCTCCACGCCCGATTGCGACAGCCGCACAGCCGGTTTCCCGCATCATTGAAAACGCGTCTTCTGGAGTCCTGACGTCACCGTTGGCGATGATCGGCATTGCACGAACGGCAGCGACGGTTTCGCGAATGCCGTCACGATTGACGGTGCCGTGAAAGCCTTGTGATCGTGTGCGACCATGGACAGTCACGGCAGCGACGCCAATGTCTTCAAATGCAGCAGCAAGTTCTGGTGCCGTGAGCGTTTTCGAGTCCCAGCCAAGTCGCATCTTGACGGTCACCGGAAGCTTAACCGCATCGATGACGCGCGACACCATGTTTACCGCGCCATCGACGTTACACATTAAACGAGCTCCGCCACCGGCGCTGTTGACTTTCGCCATCGGGCAACCCATGTTGATGTCGATGCCTTCGTAGCCGTGTTCCTGAAGCCAGATCGCCGCTTTTATCAGGTGATGTGTTTCACCGCTGAAAATCTGCACTGACAAGGGGCGATCGTCATCACATGTTTCCACAAGATCGAGTGACTTGCGGCGTTCAGACCACAGCATCGATGCCAGAACCAGGTCGGTTGTTGCCAGTCCCAGCCCCCCGATTCCGCGCAGCACCATGCGAAATGCCAGATGCGTATAACCCGCCAGCGGAGCCAGAAAGAATCGAGTCGGCAAAGTGCGTCCGCCAATGACGATGGGATCTGCGGCGGCGAGCGGAGTGGCGTCATACCTCCGGGACGACTGCGTTGCTGTTTCCAGATTCAAAGACACAGATCAGTCCTCTAATGCACCGGTCGGCAGTGTCCAGCCTAGTTCCTGCAAGGCACCGACAACTTCCAGCAGCGGCAGACCGATAATTGTCGTCAGACTGCCTGAGAACTGTGAGATAAACGCTGCCGCATGAGCCTGAATTGCGTAACCGCCGGCTTTGCCAAGGGACTCACTTGTGGAAATATACCATTCGATCATTGCATCGGACATCGGACAAAACGTCACGGTTGATTTTACAATAAACGAACGTTGCTCATTACCTTTTGACACAATCGCACCGGTCCAGACTTCGTGCGTTCTGCCAGCCAGCCAGTTTTTCAACCAGTCTCGAACCTCTGCCTGCCAGTTGTCTGGATCTGGTTGACCGAGAATTCGATTTTCATGCTGGTCGTTGGTGGCGATGACGATCGTGTCCGCGACAACGATATATGGCGACGATTGCTCAGCGGCCGCCGAATTCAATTGTTCAGCGGTCGTTTGTTGTCGGACATCGTCGTATTTGCCGAGAACAATCTCCATCAAGCGACTCTCGAATCCAGCGTCATCATGCACATCATGAAAATCGGCTTCCGCTGACGACAGAGGAGGTATAATTCTCAGCGATTTGGCCCCAACCATCGATCCCAGCAGTTCCCGACGCTGAGGAGATCGTGAGCCAAGAATAATAGAAGCGTGTGAATTCGTTTTCATGTTATATGTTTGTGCTTGTGTCCAGCACGGTCTGTTTCGTAGGACGGGGCTCCAGACCCGACTTGCCAGTTTCAATTCTGGACGGGACTGGAGTCCCGTCCTACGTCGGTGCGACTTATTTTTTCAGCGTGACAAGTTCCGTGCCGGGCTTTTCAGTCAGCAGCAGATTTCGGAAATGATATTGTTGTGGCTTGTCGTTGCTATGAATCTGCAGACCAATGGCGCAGGCCTGCAACATTTCTGGCTTGTCAGTGAAATCAAAAACTTCCTTGCCGTTTGCAGCCATTCGAATACGATCGTCGTTAACCAGAATTTCGATCTGATTCCATTCACCCTTCTTTTCCAATTCCGGACCAGGACCAACTGGTGCGACTCGATTCCGACGGTGCGCGTCCCAGATGCCCCAGTCATGGCAGAACATCAATAAAGGACCTTTGAAGCCGAATTTGTTTTCACCAGCATCTGTGAACTGCTCACCCAAAGCAGCAACAGCGGAATGCATTGTTGAATAACCTTCCCCCATTGTCTGTTTGACTTCCAGCAGCAGCCGGAATTCACGAACTTTTTTGTCGGTGAACAAGTATGTACTGCTGGCGACTCTATCGTCGTTCTTGCCGCGAATCATGCCGTGATCGACTGACCAGCGAGTTGCATCGCCCTGCCATCCAGACAGATCTTTACCGTTGAACAGATGCTGGACCGTTTCAGTTTTTGGGATCAATGCTTCGGCGACCGTAGGTTCATTGAAGTCGGTGACGGGCTGTTCGATCTTCAATTCTTTGATCCAGGTATTGCGATAGCGCACATCGTGACCTTCGCATTGCAGCTTCAAACCGCCTGGAGTATCAGTAATTCCTTTGCCGCCTTCATTCGCGCCGTCGATGCCTGAGTTTGCTCCTCCCCAGACCTGATTGATTTCGAATTCGGTATGCACTTTTTGTCCGTTGAAGTACACAGTCGCGCGGGCTCTTTCGACACGCTTGCCGTCTTTGAATCGCGCGGCTCGAAACACGACGTCGTAACTGTTCCAGCTGCCGAGACCGTTGTAAGCGTAATACGGGGATTCGCTTTCATTGATGATTGCGGCGAGACCGTGCGTGGTGTCGTCGCCATCCAGCACCTGAATCTCATGACGATTCTGCAAATAGACGCCGCTGTTGCCGCCTTTCTTGGCGATCAGGAATTCGATGTGCAGTCGAAAGTCGCGGTACTGCTTTTTCGTGACAATATCGGCCGCTCCAAAGCGTCCACCCGCCGCTGCTGGATCATCCGTCATCACTGCGTTTCCGCCATCAACTGGATCATCGACGATTTTCCACTTGATCGGCATCGCGGATTTGAAGCCGGGGCCTTCCCAGTAGATCCATTTTTCGTCAAGCATCTCGCGGGAACCATCAATGAGCATTTCCGCGCCCTCAATCGGCTTGGCTCCAACTCCCACGTCCGCATGTGCCTGAGTGTGAAAATCCTGGATCAGTAACACTGCGGCGGCAGAAAGGATGAGTCGAGTCAGGCTGGTCATGGAATATCTCCAGAAAGGAAAAGGTGGGAAGCCCGAATTGTTGCGGCAGACTGCTGTCACCGCAACCAACTCGCTGCTGCATTGCATCCAGAGATAGAACTGTGCCAATTTGATAACCCTGTTGGCTTACAAGTAGATTCTAAAAGTTGGCGACCACTTCTATGCCGACCAGTTTTGCATCAGCCCTCCGCTCGCTCTGATCGCACTGCTTCGGAGGTTCCTTCTCGAAGGGCTGGATTCGTTGGGGGGGAGAGGATCGCAGAAAGATTTGACAGGCCGCTGGGTCAGGAACGTCGCTGGCGCCGGGCCTGGAGGAATTCGGCGAGTGCCAGTTCCAGGGGTTCGTCCGTTGTTATCTGACGGAACGCGGCTCCAACGGATTCGCAAGCTGTCTGAAGCGCTTCATTGTGGGCCGAAAGTTTCTTTAGATATGCAGAACGGACAGTTTCCGGGTCGCTGTAAATCTTCTGGCCGCTTTCCAGATCTTCAAATAGTTTAGGCCCGTCGAAAATCAGATTCTTTTCGGCCGGGTCCAAAATCTGAAATACAACCAGGTCATGCAGGCAACCTCGCAATAACTGCAGGCCCTTTGTGATCTCATCAATCGGTGCGAGCATGTCTGATATCAGTACCACCAGCCCTCGTTTGCGAAGTCGCTGGGCCAGGTCTTCCATGGCGACGGCTGGCTGAGTGTCAGTGCCTGTCGGCGGTTGCTCAAGTGTCACAAACAATCGACGCAATTGACCGGGGCGGTATCGAGCAGGCACGACCGATTGGACGTGTTTGTCGAAGAGCGTCAATCCCACGGCATCACCCTGTCGGTTCAACAGCCATGACAATGATGCGGCCATTGTGCGAGCATAGTCGTGTTTCGAGTATTCTCCGGAAGCGAACGACATCGAACGACTGATGTCCAAAGCGATATAGCATCGAAGGTTGGTTTCGTCTTCGAACAATCGAATAAAGCTACGGTCTGTGCGGGCGTAGAGTTTCCAGTCGATAAATCGAGGATCGTCGCCTTGCGTGTACGGACGATACTCCGAAAACTCAACAGAGAATCCATGGCGCGGACTTTTGTTCAGTCCAGTCCTAAATCCATCTACGACCAGCTTCGCGCGCATTTCCAGCGAGCGAATTGCCATGACGACATTGGGGTTCATTAAGTCGTTTGCGATGGTCATTGCTCGTCCCGTTGGCGCCCGAGCAGTTCGTAGTACTTCTGCACCAGTGAGTCAAATTCTTCAGGAACCGGTTCACGGTCGATAGGAACCATAGCCCTATCAGAATCGCGTCTTGCTAATTCTTCAGCGATACGTTTCTGAAGCGATTGCATTTCGCCAAGAAGTTGCGATTTGACAAGATCCCACTGAGGCTGTTCACCGTGTCGCTTGAATTCTGCTCGTATGGCCCTTGCACGGTCACGCACCTGAGCCACTCGATTCCGCAGATCCGGATCTTCGAGCATTTCTTCGATATCTCTCAGCTGATCTGACCATTCGGTGAATTCGTTGCTGCCAGTTAATGGACGAGCCACATTGGCTCCGCCGCGAGGATTGTTGCCCTCGCGACCGCCGCCGAGCAGAGAAGATGATTGCAGGTTGTCAGAACTGTTCTGGCTTCCCTCTCCGGCGCGTTGTCCCGGACTCGGTTGTTGGCCTTTACCTGGTTGTTGACCTTCATGCGGTTGTTGAGCTTCATGCGGTTGTTGAGCTTCATGCGGTTGTTGAGCTTCACCTGGTTGTTGACCTTCACCTGGTTGCTGACCTTCACCTTGTTGCTGAGCTTCACCTGGCTGTTGACCTTCACCTGGTTGCTGACCTTCACCTGGTTGCTGACCTTCACCTGGTTGCTGACCTTCACCTGGCTGTTGTCCTTCGCCTGGTTGTTGTCCTTCGCCTGGTTGTTGTCCTTCGCCTGGTTGTTGTCCTTCGCTCGGTTGTTGGTTTTGTACCGGGGGGCTGACGCCGCCCCGCTCGCCGGTTTTTTCGGGAGTCGCGTTTTGAATTTCGCTCGAAAGCTTGTCGGCTGCATCCTTCAGTTGTGATTGAGCGCGAAGGAGTGATTCGACTTCGCTGCCCAGAACTGAGTCGGCCGCCTTCTCAATGCCTTCTTTAAGTTGTTCGATTCCACGACGAGCCGCTTGTTCTGCCTGCTGCGATTGAGACCACATACCGCGACTGGTCAACAGTTCCGCCGCCTGCAATGCTTCATCGGGCTTTGCGTCTTTCAGATCACGCAGGGTGTCATACAGCTTGTTTGACAGCAGCGGTTCAGTCTCTTCTGCTTGCTCGATCATCTGCTTCGTCTGATCAACTACTCGATTCAGTCGATCACGTTGTTCGGCGACATTCTCTTGAAGTTGTTCACGATTGCGATCAGCTCGAAGGGAAGGTTGCTTTGTCTGTCCGTTCTCTGGATCATTGCCAGCGAGTTCTTGAGCCAGCTTTTCCTGTTCCTTGCTGAGCTCCCGGGCCTGGTCTCGCAAATCACGAACGGCTTCATCGAACTGCGACGATGTTTGATCGCGAAAATTCTCCTTTAGTTCTTCGAATTCTCGTTCCGCTCGAGTACCCT
>JANOZG010001031.1:0-7371 GCA_031429275.1 Planctomycetota bacterium | reverse complement strand
GCCGTGCGGCTGGCTTGTTCTTTCACCACTTCCTGAATGTATTTCGCTTCATGTTTCTGGCGTTCGACCAGTAGCGGGTCCTTGACGTTCAAGGGCGACAGGCAGTTGTTGATGACCCATGCGTACGGTTCAATTTCCGCTCGACGCAAATCACGCTGTAACTGAGCGGCCTCATGCACAGGAGTTGCCTCCGGAAGAGTCACGATCAGCACTCGAGTGAACTGTTTGTCTCGCAAACGTGGCAGCAGATTCTCGACGGCTTCCGGCATACCGCTGGTCTGACGAGTGACCTCGCGATGGTAGGCCAGTGCCGAATCCAGCAGCAGAACCGTATGGCCAGTCGGAGCCGTGTCCAGCACCACAAAGCGATTGTTCCCTTCGGCAACGGCATCTGCGAACGCACGGAAGACGGCGATCTCCTCCGTGCACGGCGAACGCAGATCTTCTTCCAGTAACGCCTTGCCTGCCACGTCCAGTCCCGCACCAGCGTTGGTCATGACTTCCTGCGAATACTTTGCAGTCTCGGCGACTGGGTCGATGCGGCTAACGGTCAGATTCGAATACGTCTCCCCGGCAACTGCCGCAGCAATATGCGCGGCCGGGTCAGTCGTGGATAAATGCACTTCGAGTCCTCGTTCGGCAAGTGCGACGGCGACTGCAGCCGCGACCGTGGTTTTTCCAACACCACCTTTGCCCATCGCAAGGATCACACCATGCCCCGGTGCGGCAAGGTCGTTGATCATCGCTGAAAGTGACTGCGGAAGATTCGCGCGATCGACTATGAATTCATTCCCAGCTTTACCTGATGGAACGACAGGCGTGGCCAAAGCAGGCTGTCCCAGGCTTCGCAGTGCCGCAACCCCCAGCACTCCGCCAGCCGTCAGAAGAATTGAAGTTCGAGGCAGGGACTTGAGCACATCCGGCATCTCGGCGATGGCTTTATCGCCGCGCTGCTGCATGGCCATCGCATACGGATCGCTGGTTGTCGAAGCCCTGAACACGGCGTTAATCACGAGATGTTGATTGGCGACGCCGAGGGACTGCAGTTCGCCGCTTGTGCGAGCCGCTTCGCGAAACGCGGTGGCTTCGGCTCGAGTCACCATCACCAGTGTTGTGACAGCCGGATCGATTAGTGCTTTCACAGTGTCCTGATACAAAGCTTGTTGCGCCTGCAGGCCGGCGAGTGGACCGAGGCACGAGGTTCCGGTGGTATTGCTCTCAATAAAACCGGACCAGGCCGAGGGCAATGTTAACAGCCTGAGCGTATGGCCGGTTGGCGCGGCGTCGAAGATCACATGATCGAACTCAGCGGTCGCGGTGGCATCGCCGAGCAGCCTCGAGAAATCATCAAACGCCGCGATTTCTAAAGTACATGAACCCGAGAATTGTTCCTCCATGCTGGCGATTGCTGCAGCAGGCAACAACGTGCGATAGGGGCCAACCATGCGTTCACGATAGTCGGCAGCGGATTTTTCCGGATCCAGATTCATCGCAAACAGGTTGGGGATGGAGGGGATCGGCGTCGGATGATGCTGCAGCGGTGTTCCCAGCACTTCATCCAGGTTCGAAGCCGGGTCTGTTGAAACCAGCAGAACTCGTTTGCCCGCATCCGCCAGCTTCACCGCCGCCGCACAGGCGACGGATGTTTTCCCAACACCACCTTTGCCCGTGAAGAACAGGTTGCGAGTGGTTCGCTTGAGAAATTCCATGACTTAATTCCTTGAAGGCGAGCGGCTGGGCGTCAGCCCTCCGTGTCGAGTTTTTTCAGTGAAACACTGCCCGGGCCCTGCCATCAGCCAAAGTGTTTGTAGGCTTCGCGGGTTAAGATACAGACAGGCCGAGTATTCTCGGAGGGCTGACGCCGTGCCGCTCGCCAGTCTGTGCGCTCAACAACATTCCGTCGAACCACTGCAGCAGGCTTGATCGGCGAATGGCAATGACATCGTCGCAACAGGAGCGGCCGCAGGATCACCGCTGCCGGTCCACATCTGCAGCATTTCCATCGAAGGATAGATGCTTCGGCTGACAACGTGTCCATCGACAACGACCACTGGCAGCACATCGGTGCCCTTGCTGGAGATCAACGCATGGATCTCTTTGTTCTCGATAAAGGCCTGAGGCTGCTGTGACAGGTTGTATCGTTGAACGGTATGCCCGACGTTCTTCATCGTGTCCAGATCCGCAGCAAAGCGGGGCAGGACCGGATCAACGCTTGGTCCACAAATGCCTGTGGAACAACACATTGGGCGGTCATAGATCAGGATCGTTTTCATCGCGGTCACTTTCGTTGGAGACATCATCGAAGAAGAATTAGAGAGAATGCCCAAAACGGGCGTTTCATTGTGCGGCGGGGTCACACTGTGTGCAGCTCTGGTCGCGTAGACGCGAACACTGGCGGCATACGTGTTCCCATCGAACTGACGCAACACTTGTTCCAGGCCGTCATGGACCGTGCTGCCCGATTCGCTGGGCGCGCCCGTTGCAGGACTGCAGCAGGACGTTGCAGGCGTCGATGAACAGCATCCGGCGGAACTGGCCTGAGCGTACACGTTCAAATCGGCTCCGGTATCGGTCACGACGACCGCTTCGAACCCTGCCTCCTTCAGCAGTCGTTCGTATTCCGAAATCATCATGGCACCAGCGATACAGCCAACATACGCCTGCAGGCTGCCAGCCACATCCGGCGGCAGCGGCTGTTTTAAAGCGATGTCACTGATTGAAATTCGACCGCCTGGCTTAAGAACTCGCAGCATCTCACGAAACACGGCTGGCTTATCCGCCGCCAGATTGATCACGCAGTTGCTCAGAATGCAGTCGACAGAAGCATCGGGAAGAGGAAGCCGATCGATTTGAGCCTGATGGAATTCCACATTGGTCGCGCCAACTTTTGCCGCTCCAGCCCGAGCCCGCTCCAGCATCTCAGGGGTCATATCAATCCCGATCGCCTTGCCTGTCGGTCCCACCAGCCGGGAAGCCAGCAGCACATCGAGACCACCTCCGCAGCCAAGGTCGACAACAACTTCGCCTGACTTCAATGCGGCCATCGCCACCGGGTTACCGCACGACAAACCCATGTTGGCTTCTGACGGCAACAACGCCAGTTCTTCTGCCGTGTATCCAAAAGCCGCCGCAACTGATTTCACTGCCGTGTCGTCATTGGAAAGTCCGCTGAGCGCTACTGCCGCGTAAGAATCTCGAACTTTTTCTGTGATTGATGACATACCTAACTCCTGTCCAATTTAGCTTCTTATCGTAAATCGTCGAATAACGATATATTCAGGCAAAAAAACGTCGCCTACAGAGACGCCACCAGTGATTTCAACGCCGCGAGCTTTTCCGGATTGATGCAGTAACACACTTTGGGTCCATCCACTTCGCCCTGCACAAGACCTGATTCCTTCAGGATCTTAAGATGCTGTGACACCGTCGATTGAGCCAACGGCATTTCATCGACGATCTCACCGCACACGCAAGCATTGGCTAAGCTTGCCGCTTAAGCACACTGGTTACTTCAAGAAAATCTGCCTATCGCGGAATCTGATTCGTGGGACGGCCGGAGAAGGCCATTCTTCAGAAAACTACGCGGCCGCGAGAGCGTCCTCATTGACGTTAACCAGCATCTTCTGGATCACGTCATCAGCGCTAATGCCTTCGGCCTGACCTTCAAAATTTAAAATCAGACGATGCCGCAGCACTGGAAGTGCCATCGTCTTCAAGTCCTCGCGAGCGACGTGGTAGCGGTTGTCCAGAATCGCTCTGATTTTTGCTCCCAGAATCAACGCCTGCAGGCCGCGAGGGCTCGCTCCGTAACGGACGTATTTTTTTGCGGCGGCGGATGCCAGTTCATGATCGGGGTGTGTCGCGACGACCAGGGCAATTCCATATCGTCGGACGTCGTTGGCAATTGGAATCATGCGAGACAGTTGGGACATTTCAAGAATCCTTTCGCCGCTTAACACCGCCTCCGCTCTTGGTTTTAAATTCTCTGTCGTGCGATCAAGAATCTTTTCCAGATCCACAACCTTGGGGTATTTCACGAGCAGCTTCACGAAGAATCGGTCCAGCTGCGCTTCAGGCAGCGGATACGTACCTTCCATTTCCAGCGGATTCTGAGTTGCCATGACAAAGAATGGCTCGGACAACTTATGAGTCACTCCAGCGACCGTTACCGAATGTTCCTGCATGGCTTCGAGTAACGCCGATTGAGTCTTGGGAGTCGCACGGTTAATTTCGTCAGCGAGCAGAACGTTCGCGAACAAAGGTCCTTTTTGAAATTCGAACACCTTGCGACCGTCGCCCGCTTCAGCGATGACCTGGGTGCCTACCAGGTCCGCCGGCATCAGGTCAGGTGTGAACTGAATGCGATGGAACTCCAGATGTAACGCGTCGGCCAGCGTACGCACGGTCAGTGTCTTGCCAAGCCCCGGGACGCCTTCGAGGAGCACGTGTCCGCCAGCAATCAGCGAGATTAACGTGTCGTCGAGAATCTCCTGCTGCCCGACGATGACCTTTGAAATCTCAGCTTTGAGTCTGTGAAAATCCGAGCGAAAGTCATCAAGTTGCTGCTTGAGCTGTTCATCGACGTTCATGGATGACACGACCTTTGGGAGGTTGACGTGGTTGGTTCAGTGTACGGATTTCAATGCGGCTGTGCCGTGCACGCGGCGTGAAAATGGTTTCTACCAATTGGTGTGTCCTAAGAGTAGCGTCAGTGCGACGAAAACCAGACGGGAGGTGGTTTTTCGGTGACTCAGGCATCGTTGGACCACTAAAAGCCCATGACAACCTGGTCGAGTTTGTCTTAGACCGATTGAAATCAGCGTTTCAGAGAAACATCGGCTAGCGATTTGATTCGTGTCAAAGCAGAAGTTTCACAGGACTTCATCTACCAGCCACTTCATGGCGAATCTTCAACTGCCGTTCGTGTCTGATTCGATGTAACTAACAGTCGGCTCGAAGGCTAAGCACCGCAATCTGAAAGTTGGCACAGTGAATACAGGGTTTCAGAAGCAAGGACTTTTGGGGCACAAAAAATTCTGGGCAGAAAGATGACGGCCATCTTTTTGCCCTACCTTTTTCTGCCCATGACGTTGCCGTTCGAAGATCAATCTTAGCCCAGGTTGTTCCGGCAGCGGGGCGTTGAAAATAGTGAGTGCATGGTACGATGAGGGGGATTCTGAGGTGCTGTTATCCATGATCTTGTGGCACTCCCGAAGTATCAAGGGAGCTCAGAGCTTGTGCGACTAAACGCGAAAGACCGCGACCAGTAAACTGATCGCGGTCTTTGCTTGTTTCAGAATCGACGTGAACTGCGAACGGTGGATACGTTTGCGAATCAGACGAGGATCGAGTCACGTTAAAACGTGCACTCATTGGTGATCCGGGTCTACGCGGTTGTTTTGAGATCTCCGTCGGGGTTACAGATGTCGAATCTGAAAAACTGCAGCGCTCGAAAACACTGACAGTCATGTTCACCTGAATGATCGGCTTCCGAAGCCGCACGCTAAAGCCCTAATTCTTCACTTTTCAACAGAATCCTGAATGGTACGAAAGTAGCTCAGGCAAATTGCCAGACAGCAGAATTTATTGTAGGGTCCCCATCGCGATGCGTGACGCACTATTCTCTGCACCTTCCCTATTGCTGCGTGATGTTCTGGTTTGAGTACCCATATACTTTCTGAGTGATCCTCTACTATGTCGAAAGTTCTTCCTGTAATCGAAGCATCAGTACTTGAGACATTGAACAGTCCAATGATGGTGATTTTTCGCGATCGCCTGCAGGCAAATCTTGACAGTATGCTTGTCATGGCGGGTCACCCCAGTCGATTGCGTCCGCACTGCAAGACTCACAAGATGGATCACATTATACGAATGTGGGTAGAACAGGGTGTGACCAAGCACAAGGCCGCGACGATTGCCGAGTGCGAGATGCTTGCTGCAGCCGGCGCAACGGACATCCTGTTCGCGTATAACCCGGTCGGACCGAACATTGGCCGCGTTGTCGCACTTGCGACGAAGTATCCAGCGTGCAGAATTTCCGTCACTGCAGATCACGAAGGCCCCTTGAAACTTTTGTCAGCGGCTGCGGACAAGGCGAATGTCACCATTGGTATTATGCTTGACGTGAATGTCGGAATGAATCGCACTGGCGTTCGTCCGGACGATCCGGCAGCCGTCAGCCTGTATGTCCAGACATCGAAACTCCCCGGCCTTCGCAGCGCGGGGTTTCATGTTTATGATGGGCATCAGAGGCAGGCGTTACTGGAAGATCGCAAAGTTGCCGTTGCGGCTCAATGGCCGCTGATACAGGAACTCAGAAAGAAATGCGAAGCCGCGAATGCGCCGGTGCCCGCACTGGCATGTGGCGGAACTCCAACGTTTCCGTGTTATGCGGTGATGGATGATCCGGGAATTGAGCTCTGTCCTGGAACGTGTGTCTTTCATGACGCCGGATACGGAACAAGCTTCACCGACCTGCCTTTTGAGCCAGCGGCAGCGGTTGTGACACGCGTTGTGAGTCGTCCTGCGAGCGATCGTATGACATTGGACATTGGTAACAAGGCGGTCGCTGCAGATCCACCGAAAGGCTCGCGTGTGTTCTTTCCGGATTTGCCAAATGCTGTGCAGGACAGTCACAACGAGGAGCATATGGGACTGGTCAGTGTCGATGCCGATCGCTACGCTCCAGGCGACGTGCTGCTTGCGATCCCTATGCACATCTGCCCTACGAGCGCGCTGTATGATCGAGTTGCACTGATCGATAAAGGCAAGGTCGCTGAGTACTGGGAAGTCACCAGCCGCAATCGGAAAATTACGATCTGAGTTCCACGTCATCGGCTCATTCTCTTGATTTGCATTCGCGTGTTTAACGAAGCACATTTTGAGTCGCCGTTAAGGTGAATCGGCCGAGCTTAGCGAGATTCGCACCCTCTTGGTCTCAAATCACGCGACTATAAACCCTCAGCCCCGGCGATAATCACAGAGATCCGGTTGCGCTGACGTTTGGCAACAAGTTACGATCAACATGTGTTGCGAATTCACTACGTTACTAGACATGCCACAAGAGTCGTCCATTGAGTCCAACCGGCATACCGGTGTCAAATCAAATGGCGGCCTTTGATTGGCAACAAAAAATGTCGCACGCGGAAGAGGTGCTGTTAAGCTGAGCGGATTCGACCGCACGCAATTGACTCATGCATCTTGATTTCTACAACTCACAATAACGTCCACATCTTGCGGGAATCGCACAATTTGAGCGTTGAAAGACGATGGGCCGACAAGCTCTTTTGAGTCAGGTGCAATCAGCTTTTGTTCGAGTCCTACCCCGAATAATGTGCGCACGTTGCACGCGTCTTTCGGGAAGCGAACAAC
>JANOZG010001030.1:0-3564 GCA_031429275.1 Planctomycetota bacterium | reverse complement strand
ATCGGTGTTCAACCAACTGACCGAATCCACAACTCTGCAACGCCGTGCCCTCGAACTCCTTTCAACCCACGCGTAGCCAGAGACCGCATTTTCTTTTCAAGGATTTATGGCGAGTTTTCATTGAAAAACACTAGGTTCCGCGGCGGATCTTTATTTGAATGGCGGTTCAAGTTCGGTCTAAACGTCCTGGCCTGCTGGAGCATTCGCCAATGCTTCGAGGAAACTTGCAACCTCCTGCTCAAGATCAACCATTCTCGCCACAATGGCCTCCATCGCCTCGGCTCGCGCCTCAGTCTCAACGCTTAAAACCGCCTCGGTCAGTGTTTTCACTCCAAAGTAGCTTACAGACCCTTTCAGCGTATGCGCGGCGCGCCGCAACAGCTTGTAATCACCAGCGTTGATTGCCGCCCGGATGTCAGCCAACATTTTGGGAGTCTCGGTCTTCATCAGCTGGATAAACGCGGATATCTCATCTTGTCCGCACGACAGCAATTCTCGCAACTCCGACAAGTCAATTCCGGGGGTGGACTTCACAGCATCCTTCGGAGGGGCGTTTGACGGAACGGTGGGTTCGGCCTGTTGCTGAATTCCAGACGTTCCTTCCTTTCGCTCTTTGACCTTTTCGGTGACCGGCCCACTCGAATTCCTGGTCAGGCACAGTGGTGGAAATCGTTCGATCGCGCGGTATAACTCTTCAGACGCGATGGGCTTTGAGACATAGTCATCCATGCCGACTGCGAGACAGCGTTCGCGGTCCCCCTTGAGCGCCTCAGCCGTCATCGCAACGATCGGGATATGACCGCCGGACACATGCTCTCGTTTTCGAATCTCAATTGTCGCTTGATAGCCGTCCATGACAGGCATCTGCATATCCATGAGAACAACATCAAACTCCTGTTCGGCAATCAAATTGACGGCCTCGAGTCCATTCTCCGCCACGGCAGCCTGATGTCCGCGTGAGCGAATTAATCCCAGCGCTACGCGACGGTTGATTTCATTGTCTTCGACCAGCAAAACTCGACGGGGCTGAATATCCGATTCGCTGACCTCGTCAGGCTTTGTCACACTGACTCTCGTAAACTGACCGAACTGCCGCAACACTTCGTTGAGCAATTCTGACGCGATGACTGGCTTCGTCATAAATCGTCCAATGCCATGTTTCTGACATTGATCCGCATCGACCGGCGACGATCCGGATGAGATCATGATGATGGGACATCTGCCTTGTTTCGTAAAATCACGGATGCTATCAGCGAAATGAAAGCCATCTTCGCCGGGCATGTGATGATCCAGCAGGATCATTCGAATCGGCTGCTGCGATTCTTCGGATTTCCTGAGAGCAAGTCGAGCGGCTTCAGCGGAATCGGCCAGGACAGGCTGCATCTTCCAGAATTGCAGCAGCTCACTGAGAATACGACGGTTCGTCAAATTGTCATCCACAACCAATACTGGCAGATGCTGCAACGAATGGAGTTCCGCCGTTTGACGCTGGTGTTGATCCTGCGCAACAATAAACTCGGCCGTGAAATGGAATCGCGAACCGCAACCAGGTTCGCTCTCCACCCACATCTGACCGTGCATCAGTTCCACCAATTGCCGTGAAATCGTGAGTCCGAGGCCCGTTCCGCCGAATCGCCGAGTCGTTGACGCCTCGGCTTGCTCGAACGGATGGAAAATCTGCTCCTGTTTGTCACGGGCAATTCCAATGCCGGTATCACTCACAGAAAAATGCAGTCGCACTTTGTCAGAAAGTGTCGATTCCGCATTGACGTTCACATAAATCTCACCGGCTTCGGTGAACTTGACTGCATTGGCAAGCAGATTCACAAGGACTTGCTGAACGCGGCCTGCATCTCCGACCAGGTAATCGGGAATTTCCGGCGCAACTCGACCTGCGATTTCAATTCCTTTCTCTGCGGCACGCAGCACCAACATCTGAGTTGCCCGTGCGACGCATTCGGAAATCCGAAAATCCGTACGTTCCAGCTCCAGCTTGCCCGCTTCGATTTTGGAAAAATCCAGAATGTCATTCAGCAGTCGCAGCAGAATATGAGCGGACTCATCAATCGTTGACAGAAAATCGCGCTGATGGGAACGCAGTTCGGTCTGAGACAACAACTGCGCCATACCGATAATTCCGTTCATCGGAGTGCGGATTTCATGGCTCATGTTGGCAAGGAAGGAACTCTTTGCGCGATTCGATGCTTCCGCAGATTCCTTCGCCTGCTGAATGGCTGCTAGCGTTTTCTTCTGGTCAGTAATATCCAGCACACCGCAAATCACAGCCTGTCCGACACCCGTTCCGATGGGACTGAGCCCGACTTTGACGGGGAATTCAGTCCCGTCTTTGCGGACCGCAAACAATTCCATCCCCGCGCCCATGTCCTTTGGAGCTGCATGCGGGATGAACTGCTCGCGAAACGCAGCATGACCACTGGAATAACGATCGGGAATCAGCATTTCCACCGACTGCCCAATCATCTCCTGTCGCGAGTATCCAAACAGTTCTTCGACTCGGCGATTGACAAGCAAAATCCTGCCGTCAGCATCGACGACGAGCATTGCAGTGGGGGCGGCCTCGACCGTTGCGTGAAATCTTTCCTCCGCCTGCTTCCGTTCTGTAATATCTTCGGCCAGGCCAAGGAACCCGGTAATCTCGCCGACCGTGTTCTTCACTGCGGTGACCACAAGATTCACAGGAAACCTGCTACCGTCCTTGCGGACATATGTCCATTCACGACGATCGAATTGTCCGTGTCTTGCGTACGCAACGAAGACTTCAAACCCTTCCACAGTGTATCCCAGGTCGCGAGTCAACACGCGCCCGCGAGACTGCACTTCTTCCATCACATGAAACACAGCTGGGGTCAGGTGGCCGACCATTTCTTCAGCAGTATAGCCCAACAGATTCTCGGCGCCAGTATTAAAGACTGTGATCAGCCCGTTAACATCGGTGGCAATGATGGCGACCTGCGTTGAGGCATTCAGGACTCCTGCCAGCTGCGCATTGACCGTGGCCAATGCCTGCTCCGATCGTTTGCGATCGGTAATATCCCAGCAGACACCAGTCATTTGCAATGGCTTGCCGTGTTCGTCGCGATAGACTTTGCCACGAGCACCAATTGAATGAAGACTGCCGTCCGGCCAGATGACCCGATACTCCGTGTCGTACGGCACATCTTCATCCACCGATCGCCGCACAGCGTTCGAAACGGAGGCGCTGTCCGCCGGATGCACGATCGCCAGAAAATCATCCAGGAGCAGCGGCAGTGTTCCTGTTTTTCTGCCAAACAATAAGGGGATATGATCATCCCATGTGATTATGTCATCGCCTACATTCCAATTCCAGGTTCCAACGCGAGCAGACTGCAACGCAAGATTCAATCGCTCTTCGACTCGCTCCGCCCGCTTCCGAGCTTCCGCTGCGTCTTCCGCGAGGTTTCTCGCGGCAAGGCGTTGAGCTGTCGCCATTTTTTCAGCAGCAATTAACTGTTCACTCACATCTCTCAGGAATGCACTGAACTCATAAACATCGCCGACCCGAATGGGCGAAATCGTCAATTC
>JANOZG010001029.1:0-10235 GCA_031429275.1 Planctomycetota bacterium | reverse complement strand
CGGGGTCACCTATTCTCACCAACTGCTGGGGGCCACCCTGGTCCATCCCGATCTCAAGGAAGTCATTCCGCTGGCGCCCGAGCCGATCATCAACCAGGACGGCCACACCAAGAACGACTGCGAGCGTAATGCCACGCGTCGCTGGCTGAAACGCTTTCGGCAAGAGCATCCCCACCTGCCCATCATCGTCGTCGAGGACGCTCTCAGCGCCAACGCTCCGCACCTCGACGACCTGCGTGAGGCCCGCGCGCACTATATCATCGGCGTCAAGCCCGGCGACCACGCCTTTCTGTTCGAGCTCCTGCGTTCCGCCGACGAGGCCGGACGGACGCAGACCGATACCCAGGTCGATCCGGCCACGGGCGTCCTGCATCACTTCCGCTTCCACATCGGCGTACCGCTCAACGAGTCGCACCCCGACTGCTTGGTCAACGTGCTAGAATACTGGGAGATCCATCCCTCGAAGATCGTCAAGAAAGTCGAGCGAGTCGGGAAAGTGCAGTATTTCAGT
This sequence comes from Planctomycetota bacterium, assembly GCA_031429275.1. GTDB lineage: Bacteria > Planctomycetota > Planctomycetia > Planctomycetales > Planctomycetaceae > SXXK01. The sequence goes on along the minus strand of JANOZG010001029.1, from coordinate 9,724 downwards.
TGGATCACCGACTTCGTCCCGATGCCCGACAACGTGTACGCCATCATGCGCGGCGGGCGGGCGCGTTGGAAGATCGAGAACGAAACCTTCAACACCTTTAAAAATCAGGGTTACAACCTTGAACACAACTACGGACACGGCCAACAGAACCTGTCCGTGGTACTGGCGTTGCTGATGATGCTGGTCTTCCTGGTGGACCAGACGCAACAACTGTGCTGCCCGTTGTTCCAGGCCGCCTGGAACAAGCGGGGACACAACAAACGTTCGCTCTGGGAAAAGATGCGGAACTTGTTTGACTCATTTGTGTTCGCCTCAATGCAGGAACTGTACGAGGCGATTATCAACGGCTTTGCCCGTCAGCCACTGGTCCTGCTGGATTCGTCGTAGGCCGCCGCCGCCCGCAAAACCGTCGCTCGTCCCGCCGCTGGCTCCGCGTTGCGTAGACGGTTCGCGCACAAAGGGCCAACCATCGCCTATTCGCCCCGTTTCCGCACGGACGACTGGCACGGTCCGCCGTCCTGCAACGAACAACATCACAAACCTGAAGGACTTCCAGCAGCTCACCGTTAAACTGGGACGAATAGGATGCGTCCCATGTCAGTGACCGGGAATTGCTGGGAGAGAGGCAGAATTCGCGAATGAGTTCTTTCGACTTCGCGGGCTTGCCAGTCACAGGATGTTTGGCCTGGTAGGTGATTTTCTTGCAGAAGTCGTTGCCTTTGCCGAACACTTCGCGGCAGATGTGAACGATGTCTTCGGCGTGAGAATCATCCTTGGCGAAGATCAGGGTCTTGGGGACCAGCGTGCGGTCCGGGAAAAGTTCGGTAAAGACGACGTCCCGGTAAGTGCTTAACACAGTACGAATCTGATCGGGAACAACAACGGAGCGGTCAAGGTCCTGCGGCGTGTAGTCGAGATCGTCAGCGAGCACTTCCTTGCGGGCTTTGCGGGACGCCTTACTGCGATGATCGATCAGAAATCCCTTTTCAACCTTGCCGCCTCTTTCGGTGACTTTGGTTTTGATCCGGTACACGTCATAGCCCACGTTCACGCCATCGGTCACGGCTCGTTCGTGGTTGTATTCGGCAACGCAGTTCTGTTGAAAGTAGGCAATGGTCTGAGGGGCCGGCGTCGCTGTCAATCCAGTGAGAAAGCCGTCGAAGTATTCGAGCACTTGCCGCCACAGGTTGTAAATGGAGCGATGGCATTCATCGGGAATGATGAAGTCGAACATCTCGATCGGCACTCTGCCGTTGTAGGCCACGTCACGACTCCGAGTGACGCCCAGAGCTGCGGCCAGCTCCGCGCCGGAGATATCGTCGGCACCGTCCGGCAAGTCTTCGCCACGCAAAATCGAATAGAGGCGCTGAATCGTGCAGATGGTGACTTTGCAGACTTCGTCGATGTGCGGCGAGGTCACGTGCTGAACGTTGTAAAGCTCAGTGAATAAGCGGCCCGTGTCGGGAGTTCGGAAGCGGTGGAATTCGTCTCGGGCCTGTTCGCCCAGGTTGGCTCGATCGACCAGAAACAGAATCCGGCGGGCTTTGGCGTGTTTGATCAACCGATAAGCGATTGCGCACGCCGTGTAGGTTTTTCCGGCTCCGGTCGCCATGTGAATCAGGGCTCGCGGGCGATTGTGGGCAAGGGAGTCTTCAAGTCCCTTGATGGCTTCAATCTGGCAGTCTCGCATGCCGTTTGTCACGAGCGGGTGTTCGATGGGCAGCGCGGCGAGTCGGGCTCGGAGCGTATTCGCTTCTTTCGCCCATTCAGCCAGTGTCTCGGGACGATGGAATGCAAAGACCGTGCGGGACCGACTGTTGGGATCTCGCGAATCGCGGAAGAACGTTTCGACTCCGGTGGATTCGTAGAGAAACGGAAGCGGCCCGGTGGCTCCAGCGGCGAGCAGATCCGGCAAGCTGGAGGCGTAGCGGGCGGATTGATCGGCGACGGCTGAAAGCGTTGTTCCGACCTTTTTGGCTTCGACAACGGCCAGGGCTTTGCGGTCGACAAGTAAAAGATAATCGCATGGACCAGTTTTGAGCGGGACTTCTCGCACGGCGATGCCGCGTCCGGCAGAAAAGTCGATGGCCTTGTAATCCTGAACGATCCAGCCGCAGGCGCGCAGTTGCTCGTCAATCCGCTGCCGCGAAAGTTGTTCGGGATTCAGTTCTGGCATGCGTCGAGATTGCCGGGGGACGGGACAGACTGGAAAACTGCGGACTCAGTCACTGCAGGGAACGCCCATGGGCGGACGCCTGACCTACCTAAGCCAGAATAGTCTATCGTCAAAACCGCTCGATGCTATGCAAGGACAGACACGAATGCGAAACGATGGCAAACGCATACAAATTCAGGGAGTTTCTGAGCGTCGATTGAGGAAAATTGCCTCCAAAACAGGACGGCATCTCGCGACACTTCCGGGAATCCACTTGAGCCCGCGCGACTGAGTTCAGCTTAGCAGTCAGCGGTTTCCAGCCGCAAAGCCTCCACGGTCTTCAGGACGGTTTGCAAATGCTGGATGGCGTCTGCCACCGCAACGGATTCACTCGCGTTTGGTACGGCTTCCTGAAGGCTCTGCAGCGAATGCAGACTCTGCCTGAGTGCGGCCAAAGTCTGACGCTGAATTTGCCCCACCGAATCGTCTTCAAAGTTGATTGACCCACCCTGTGCCCCACCAGATTCAGAAAGGGCGTTTTTCTCGGGGGAAACCGGTGCTCCTGCATTGAAGTTCATGGATCCCTGTAATCTGTTAGATACGATTACCTGTGGTTCTGATCAAACGGGAAAATTCTGGGTATTGACTCAATTTCATAGGACATCGGGACAGTACTTCAAACAATGGGCTTGCCAGCTTCAAGTCAGTGCGGTGACATCGCTGTGCGTCTTTTGAAATAGTGGATTTCGCCACAAATCCTGTGTTCAGGGAATACTGGCGAATCCCACGACCAATCCTGACTCTTGTCTTGCGGTTGATGCTCTGACGCTCGCAATGCGAAAGGATCATGGACAAAATACCTGACGTCCACGTCATCGGCCTGCCACGCCTTTCCCGCCAGGTGTTATTCATGTTTCGATGTCTTTTCAAATCTTCATCGCGCCTGATTAATGCGATCTCACTTTTTGTGTTGATTGTGGGTTTGCCGGTACTCCCGAGTGCGTACGCTGATGAACCCACTGACGAAGAGAAAGTGACGGCATCGATTGTCCCGTTCCTGAAGTCGTATTGCCTGGAATGTCACAACGGTGAATCGGCGGAAGCCAAGCTGGATCTCAGTGGCTTTAGACTTCCATCCGACATTGCCAAGGGGCATCAGACATGGAACGAAATCATTCATCGCATCGAAGCCGGAGAAATGCCGCCCGCGAATCATGAACCACGCCCAAGTGCAGAACAAAGTTTTGACTTCGTCGATCGTGTCACGGAAATCCTACGGGCTGAAGCGACTCGGAATGCAGGCGATCCCGGCGATGTCCCGATGCGGCGACTGAGCAATGCAGAATACAATTACACGATCCGCGATCTGACGGGCGTTGATATCCGACCGACGAAAGAATTTCCCGTCGATCCTGCCAACGAAGCAGGATTTGACAACTCGGCGGAATCACTGACGCTTTCTCCGGCCTTGATGAATAAGTATCTGGCGGCGGCTCGCGAAGTTGTGCAGTATTTGGTGCTCAAACCGCAGGGTTTCGATTTTGCGCCGCATCCTGTAACGACAGATACTGACCGCGACAAGTACTGCGTAAATCGCATCGTCAGTTTCTATCAACAACAGCCGACAAGTTATGCGGACTACTTCCTTGCCGCATGGAATGTGCGTGTCGTCGGTGGCGATGCCACAACTGTGATTCCACGAATTGCAACTGACTACAAAGTGAGCCCAAAGTATCTTACGACTGTCTGGAATGTTCTTACCGACACAAAGGACGATGCAGGTCCGATTCGCAAATTGCGAGCCCTGTGGCAAGACCTTCCGACGGATCTCAATGACAAGCAGTCCGCGCGCGAAGCTTGCCAGAGGATGGATGAATTCGTAACGACGATTCGACGACGACTTGAGCCTAAAGTTACGGGGCTCAAGGTTGAAGGGGTTCACAGCGGATCGCAGGCGTTTGTGCTGTGGAAGAACGACCAATATGCGGCGAACCGCCGCCGTTTCAGCCCTGCGGTCTTGATCGAAACTTCCGATTCTGCGGCGGAAGACCCAATCGATGCAGCGCTGGTTCTTGCCTCGTCGGAAGAAGAACGAACGCAGCAACACACGGCATTCGAACGCTTTGCCAGCGTCTTTCCGGATGCATTCTATATCTCCGAACGGGGGCGAGACTATGTCGGCGTACCGCGCGAGAAGCAGGAAAAAGGTCGACTGCTCAGTGCTGGATTTCACAGCATGATGGGCTATTACCGTGACGACGCACCGCTGTGTGAATTGATCCTCAACGACGAAGAAAAAGGCGAGCTCGATGCCTTGTGGCAGGAACTGGATTTCATCACGTCGGCGCCCATGCGGCAATACACGGGATTTGTCTGGTTCGAACGTACGGATTCCGGGTGGCTGCGGGACCCCGAATTCGATTTTGCGCGTGCGGAGGACCATAAAGTCACTTCCGAAGAAATGATTCACAAGTTGCGAGATGCGTATCTCGCCAAGGCTCAGCGTAACGGTGGGACTGAGATTCCTCTTAAGGCCATTCAAGATTTCTTCGAAAACATCGACCGACAGGTTCGATGGGTTGAATCGGCTCGAATTAGCGCGGAATCGAGCCACCTGCAGGCTTTGGCTGAATTCGCGGCCCGTTGCTATCGCCGTCCCCTGACCGAGATTGAACGGGACGAACTGCATTCGTTTTATTCACTGCTGCGGAATGAAGACGGGTTGACCCACGAAGAAGCGATTCAGGATTCTATTGTCTCCCTGTTGATCTCGCCGCTGTTCTTCTATCGCACCGATCTTGCTGCGGCTGCTGACGAATCGCAACTAGCGAATGCGGTGCCCACCGATGTGACGAAGCGAGCTTCGTTGAACGACTTTGAACTCGCCAGCCGTTTAAGCTACTTCCTTTGGTCAAGCATGCCCGATGAGCATTTGCTGAAAGCCGCTCAGGCTGGCCAGCTTCATGAACTCGATGTGTTGCGGTTTGAGATTCAACGCATGCTGCAGGATGAGCGGGCACGTGCGCTGGCCGTGGAGTTCGCTGGCAACTGGCTGGGATTTCGGCGATTTGAAGAACACAACAGTGTCGATCGAGAACGTTTTCCGCAGTTTTCGGATGAGCTTCGATCGGCAATGTTTGAAGAACCCGTCCGATTTCTGCAGGACCTTATTCGTAATGACCAATCGGTTCTGGATTGCCTTTACGCTGATCATGCATTTGTGAATGCGGCGTTGGCGAAACACTATGGCGTTGAATTTCCGACTGATAGCGCGGAATGGATGCGAGTGGAGCGTGTCGGAGCTTCCGGGCGCGGGGGGTTGATTCCCATGTCGGTTTTTCTGACTCAGAATTCACCCGGATTGCGAACCAGTCCCGTCAAACGAGGATACTGGGTTGTCAAACGCTTGCTCGGAGAGCATATCCCTGCTCCGCCGCCGAACGTGCCTGATCTTCCGGAAGACGAATCACGATTGGGCGAACTGACGCTCGCCGCCGCGCTGGCAAAACATCGCGAACATGTCAGCTGCGCCGGATGCCATAATCGATTCGACTCGATTGGATTGGTCTTTGAGAACTATGGGCCGATCGGTGAGCTGCGCACACTGGATCTTGGAAATCGGCCTGTGCAAACGTTGGCGACGTTTCCGGATGGCTCAACGGGCAGCAATCTGAACGATCTCCGAAGGTATCTAAAGGATCATAGGGAGCAGGACTTTGTCGATAACCTGTGTCGTAAGCTGCTGTCATTCGGACTTGGCCGATCTTTACTGCTATCTGACGATCTTCTGGTTGACGCCATGCGGCAGAACCTGCAAGATAATGATTATAAATTCAGCAGCCTGATTGAAACGATCGTGCTGAGTCCTCAGTTCCTGAAACGTCGCGAATAGTTATTGAAAAGTAGGACGGAACTCCAGTCCCGTCCTGATCTGAACTAAGTCTGGACGCGTCTGGAGACCCGTCCTACGGAAACCCAATACCGGACGTTCACATGGCTGAAAAAACCATCCAGCGAATTCCGCGTCGAATTGTTCTGCAGGGAACGGGCGTCGCGGTGTCATTGCCATGGCTGGAATCGCTTCCCGTCTGGGGCGAGGAGACAGCCAACGCTTCAACTTCCGAAGCCAGCAACGCGACACCGAAAAGATTCGCCGCGTTGTTCATGGCGTGTGGAATCAATCAGGATCACTGGTGGGCCAAAGGTGCTGGCGCTGACATGGAACTCAGCCGCTCGCTGGCGCCGATGGAATCGCTGAAAACGAAGATGAACGTCATCGATGGATTGTTCAACAAGAACGCCACCGGCGTGGGCATTCATCCTGGCCAGACCGGGAATATTCTTTCCGGTGCTTCACTTCAAAAAGGATCGGAACTTAAGGGCGGCATCAGCGTTGATCAAATGCTGGCCAATCATCTTGGACAGCAAACAGCACAACCAAGTCTGGTGCTGGGCTGCGAGCAACCGGTGACGGGATACCACGAAACCAACTTTTCGATGGCGTACAGTTCGCACATTTCATGGCAGAATGCGACATCGCCGGTTCCGATGGAAGTTTATCCTTCGCTGGCATTCGACAGTCTTTTCGACAACCGTGGTAACCGCCGCAACACCAGTGTGCTGGATCGCGTGCAGGAACATGCTGCAAGCCTGAGTCGTCAGGTCAGCTCAAGCGATCGAACACGGCTTGAGGAATACCTGACCAGTGTTCGCGAGGTCGAAAAACGCATCGAACGCGCTCGCGATGAACAGGGCAAAGCGACCGACAATGCTTCAGCCAAAGGCCAGCCGCTGGTCACAATGAAACGTCCAGACAACGGTCTTCCGGAAGACATTCGGGAACACATGAAGCTGATGTGTGACGTTGTCGCGTTGGCCTTTCAGACAAACAAAACTCGCATCGCAACACTGCTGTTGTGTCGCGACATTTCCGGTCTGTTCTATCCGTTCCTTGATGTCCGCAAGGCGCATCATTCGGCATCGCACGACGATCGATCAGACGACTTTGAACGCATCTCGCGCTACTACGTCAGTCAGATGGCTTATCTTGCAGGCCGACTTGATGAAATGAAAGAAGCCGACGGCACGGTCCTCGATAATTCATGCCTGCTGTTTGTGAATAATATGTGGTCCGGGAACAAACACGATTCCGACCGTTTACCACTCTTTACTGTCGGTGGTTTGGGGGGAACTTTGGAAACGGGCCGAGTGATGGATTACGCCCAACGCGGCGACGACGGACGAAAGCTCTGCAGTCTGTATTTGTCGCTGATGCACCGCATGGGATTGCCCGCCGACAAATTCGGCGATGCCACAACTCCGCTCGCGGATATTTAGATTGCTCATTGAGCCTGAGGCGCTAGCCGTTTTTTTTGGGATCGGATATCGCTGTGTCTGTCGTGCCTTGATAGATTGGGTGGCCGGGGCTGGACTGAGCGAAGCGAAGGAAGCCTCGGGGGTTCGGGCTGTCGCACTCCAACCCCGGCCACCCATCAATCCATTGCTGACAGAACCTTCACTCCTCAGCCTCACGTCAACTGGGTTCGGTAAATTCGCTTCTGCTGCAATTACTATTCTGCCAGCAACTTGTGCAGCGCCTCTTCCATTGGCTTTGCCGCTGCCTTTGACACCCAGCGCCAGTCGTGGTCGAAATTCTCGTCGAAAGCGCGCTGAGTCGGAACGTAGCCGGGCCAGCATTCGCCATAGCCGATACTCATTGTCAGCACATCGCCGCTTAACGTCTGAGCCAGCTGCTGATACCCAACAAATGACTCACCGGGCATCAGAACAATGCGAGCAACGCCGAAGTCCGCACACACGAGATCGATCGGTTCGCCACGCTCTACGCGGTCCAGACTGCTTAGACTCATGGCGGCCAATATACGTTTGCCTTCAGGCTGAGCTTCATCGTGCAGTTCTTTCAAAAGTGTCTCGCGTGAAAACTCAGCATCATCGTTAAACGGCAACACAAGCGGGACGTTTCGAAATTTCATCATCGACGCCGTCAAAGGCGTCCGTACTGTCGTATCCCACGCCGATTTCATAGCGGTGTGCAAACGGTCAGCCAGCAGCGGACGCATCGCATCCGTGCCATCGTTGTATTTTCCGGCTGTCACATCACCACTGCACCCAGAGACGTAAACCTGAGCAACCGCCGGACTATCATCGTGCCGCAGCCGTCGAGCTCGTCCAACAAAATCTGCACTCACGGCTCCCTTGCCGTAATGACTCATTGGATGCGTTGCATAACTGTGCAGCGCAAGGATCGGAGTCTCTTCATTCCAGAAACTGATCGTTCGTAATAATGGATCGATATCACCTTCATCCGTGTCCTTCAGGAACTCATTCCCGCCAGAACTGCTGTATCGATCAAACTTGATACGACCATCCGGATACACAACTTTCCGACTTGAACCCACATGTAAAACACGGGCTTCTCCATGACCCAGATGCGTCACGGGGATCGCAGCTTCCATGGACCTCGTCATGGCTTCGATGACGCGCCGAATACAGTCTGCCTGAAATTCGCGATCATAAAGTTCGCCATCCATGCCAACCTTATCGAGATACTGCTGAGCACCGGAATCTGTTACCGGAGCGTCATGCTGGTGCAGACAGCTCAGCAGAACTCGCTCCCGAACTGTTCCCGCTGCGTTTGCGATCGCGTCACGCCATTCGTCATAGGCCCCGTTTCGAACCTCACACCAATCCAATGCCAGCAGCACAAGCGGCCTCTCGTGCCCGGTTAGAACGAATCCTTGAGCTTCCAAAGGATCGTCAACAGAGATGGCCTTCGTCGGCAGAATTCCCATGCACCGATGGCCCGGCGGAATCGTGACGTCGGCCGAAAACGGCGCGATCTTCAAATCAACGCATCGGCCGATTGGTGAGCCCAGGATCCAAAGTAAACCCAGCAATAGTATCCGAAATGTTTGCATAGCGGCGACCTTTTCAGAGGTGATGGCAAATCCCGTTTGCTAACATCCTGAAAGGTAACCCTTAGCACCGCAAACGAAAAGACACACGCCATGAAACGAGTCGATTTCATCAGCCCTGCGGCGAGACTTGAGGACGCGCTGAGGCAACTTGAGGCCGCATGGATGGCCACTCGGGAACACTGGAATGACCCCATCAGCCAGAAAGTTGAGGACGAATACCTCGTGCCGATTCATGGCCAGGTTCGCACAATGCTGGACGCAGTGGGCAAGATGTCGCTCAAAATGCGAAAGGCCGAACAGGAATGCCTGCACCCACGCGAACGAAATGTTTCGCTTTAAGTCAGCCGCTCCAGAACATTGTCGATCAGGTTGTAGTGTTTTGATTCTTCGGCCGACATGAAGTTGTCACGATCAGTATCGTCCTCAATCTTATTGAGTGTCTGACCGGTGTGCTTCAGCAGAATGTCATTCATCCGTGCTTTGATTCGCAGCACTTCCTTGGCGTGAATTTCCAGCTCAGTCGCCGTACCTTCCATCCCAGCCAACGGCTGGTGAATCATGATGCGAGCGTTTGGCAACGCATTGCGTTTGCCTGGAGCACCCGCAGTCAACAGAATTGCTCCCATGCTGG
>JANOZG010001028.1:0-4039 GCA_031429275.1 Planctomycetota bacterium | reverse complement strand
GTACGTGATTCGCACGTGCGTGTCGTCCGAGCGAATGAATTCGGACCATGTCGTGCTGACGTACAAGACAAGGCCAGCGCGCACATTGGGGCAATTTGGTAAAATAGAGAGTTGCGCCGCATTCGCATTTTGAGTATACCTCCGCAGCATACGAACTGTCATCGCATGCTATGGAGAGAAATTCATGCCACGGTCGAATGTTAGTATTGGGCTGAATGAAATTGTTTGTCACTTTGAAGAGTTAGAAGATCCTCGATCGACGATCAATCGATTGCATCCGTTGCCAAGTGTCCTCACGATTTCTCTCATGGGTGTTCTGGCTGGAGCTGATGGACCGACCGGAATTTCGAAGTGGGCCATCGCCAAGGAACATCTGCTGTTGCAGGCACTCGACCTGCCGCATGGGATTCCTTCGCGCGACGTAATTCGACGTGTGTTGTCTGCTGTGAAAGTTGATGCATTTCAATCGTGTTTTGTCAGCTGGCTGAACTCACTGCGAGATGCGGCAAAGGAAAAGGCCGGCAGCAGCGCTGAGGATAAGACTCACATGGCGATCGACGGCAAGACCATGAAGAGAAGTCACAATCGCGCCAAGGGACTCGGCCCCATGCATATGGTGAGTGCCTGGTTGTCGGAATTCGGACTGACGATGGCGCAAGTCGCTACAGAAGAAAAATCCAATGAAATTACAGCGATTCCGGAGCTGATGCGACTCATCGATCTGAAAGGCGCCATCATCACGATTGATGCCATGGGAACTCAAACCGCCATCGTCGATCAGATTGTTGACGGTGAAGGCGATTACATTCTGGCATTGAAAGCGAATCAGGACAGCCTGTTTCAACAGGTGATGAACTACGTCGATGAACATATCAGCGATGACTTCGCAGGCGTTCCAGCGGAACGTCTGGAAGAAGAGACAAAGAAAGGACACGGACGAATCGACTCACGAACATATCTGCAGTTTGAAGTGCCGAACGCTTTCACAGGCACATCTCGCTGGAAGGGTCTGAAGACGATCGGCCTGGTAGTTTATCACAGCGTCGTGAAGGGTGAAGAGAAGCTCGACATTCGCTATTTCATCAGCAGCCTGCCACTTGGTATTCAGCAGTTTTCCAAGGCTGTTCGCAAGCACTGGGGAATCGAAACGACATGTCACTGGAGTCTCGATGTCACCTATGGAGAAGACGGATTAAGAACTCGTCAACGTACCATAGCGGAGAATCTAGCGTGGCTCCGACGCTTCACATTGTCTCTTCTGAAGCAGCATCCCGGCAAGGACAGCCTCGCTATGAAGCGTCGACTCTGCGGCTGGAATGATGACTTCCTGATGCAAGTCCTTGGTATCAAACCTATTTAGTGTGCGCTGGCCGTGGGCTGACGCCCAACCGCTCGCCGAAGACTACTGCGCGTCGATTGGTCAAGCCAGCGGAAGTTTGCCGGTGGTCACAGCTGCACGCAGTTGCTCGGGCAGGACGTTCCATGTCGTTTGGTACGTTGCCTCTAACGGAACCTTGACGTGAATTTCAGGCGTCAGAAATAGCGGCATGTCCGGCATAGAATCGCCTACCGCCAAAGGCTCAATGTAGGCCACTTTTTCGCGTCCAGCATTGTACGACATCAGCAATCGATCCAGTCCCTCGGGCAACTCAAACGGCTGGTCTGCGATTTCGGCCCAAATCAATTGATGCAGCCCCTTCGGATCTCGCACGGTCGGCGGAAACAAATCAACCACCAGCACATGAACGCCCGATTCAATGAATTCCACTGTCTATTCGACAAAGTTGCGAATTGATCCGGGCCGATCCTTGTTTCCCGGTGACACAATTTCAATCACAGCGACAATGCGACCCAGATGATGTCGAATGACAATCCGATTCGCACGACCTGCGTAGGATTCTTCGGAACTGCGCTGCACTATTCGAGACGCAGGTGCCTCCATGGTCGCCGTGCTGCCGGTCCTGCTCTCCAGCAAAGACTTTTCGTAGTCGGAAAGTGGAGCGTAGTCCTCGATCGCCAGAATATCGGGCTCCTTGACGCCCGCGCGCTGCTCAACAAGTGCTGCAAGGTTCGACGGCAGCACGCCGCGATTTAAAGCCCGCGCAAGTTCAATTGACCAATCCTGGTGGAAATGATGAAACAGCCCGGACGGCACTCGGCTCCAGTCATGAATTGGCATTGCAAGTCCTTCTTTGAATATCAACTGAGAAGCAAGTCAATGGGAGCCTGATCGTGTGAACATTCGATTCGATTTTATCAATGTTACACCGCTCTTGCCACGGGCTTTACGGGAGTGTTGGGCGGTCGGCAGCGTTTTTATACGAGTGGGCTGACGCCCAACCGCTCGCCGGTCGCACTTCGCCGTGAACTGCTATTCCTGTTTCATATCGCTCAATACGCCGGGATAGAACGCGACACGCAGAGAATTCACGACGGCCAGAATATCAATGAGCTCCTGACAGATCGCACCAGCGACCGGTGGCAGATAACCAAGTGATGCGGCGATCATTCCGACCACACTCAATAACATGCCGCCCACGGCACTTTGCAGCGCGATCGTACGCATGCGGTTGCCGATGTGAAAGAACTCATCAACCTTCAGCAGTGAACTTTCCAGAATCACCGCGCTTGCCGCTTCGGCCGTCACATCGCTGGATTGGCCAAACGCGACGCCAACCGTTGCGGCCGTAAGAGCCGGGGCATCGTTAATGCCGTCACCCATGTAAAGCGTTTTCGCTTTTCGAGTTTGCTCGCGAACAAGCTCCAGTTTCTGCTCGGGCGACTGACTGAAATAGACTTCATCGATACCAACCGCGTCCGCCAGATAACGCACTTCGGATTCGCGATCGCCGGAGACAATCATGACTCGAGAAAAATGATGCTTGGGCAGATGAACGATAAACGATTTTCCATCATGTCGAGGTTCATCGCGAAATCGCAGCACGGCAGCAAACTTCTGATCAATCACGACGACACACTCCAGCCCGGCAGACTGCTCTGGCAAGTCATTTTGTTGTGCGATGCCAGACGCAATTACCTTTTTACGACTGGTGACTTCGACCTGATGTGTTTCGACCAACCCCGTCAGGCCCTGCCCCGGCGGTTCGTGAACCTGCGATGCCTCGGGAATGACGAGTCCCCGTTTTTGAGCCCCCTTGACGATCGATTCCGCAAGCGGATGTCTTGAATATCTCTCCAACGCAGCCGTCAGTCGAAGGACTTCAGGTTCCGCGATGCCAGGGCGTGTGATGCATTCCGTCATCGCTGGCCGACCGTATGTCAATGTCCCGGTCTTGTCGAATATTGCAACGCTGCATGAATCAATACGTTCCAGCACTCCCGGATCGCGAATGATGATTCCTCGCCGCGCGCTGAGTGAAATCCCACCGAGAATCGCAACGGGGATTCCAATCAGCAACGGACACGGCGTTGCGACGACGAGCACTGCCAGAAATCGTGTCGCATCATGGCTGAGCGTCCAGGCCAGGATTGCAATGACAACCGCAAGCGGCGTATAGAACGCTCCCAGTCGATCGGCCAAACGTCGCATGTGTGGCTTATGTTGTTCTGCGGCACGCATCACATCCATGATTTTGGCATAACGAGAATCCACGGCAAGACGATCCGCACGAATCACAAGAACGGCGTTTCCATTGATCGCGCCTGAGAGAACGGTTGCACCGGGCGCTTTCGGCATCAGATAGGGTTCGCCAGACAGATACGATTCGTCCATCGATCCGTGACCTTCGATGACAGTGCCGTCCACGGGACAAATCTCGTGAGGAAATACCACAAGTGTGTCATTGACTGCGACTTCGCTGAGTCCAATGTCAGTAATTTTTTCATCGGCTAATCGACGGTGGGCCGTCTGCGGCAAACGTTTGGCCAATGCGTCCAGCACCGATGACGCGCTGCGAACCGCGTATGATTCCAGCGCCTGCCCACCTGACAGCATCAGTACCACAAAGACACCCGCCAGATATTCGCCCTGCCACAGCGCCGTGATCATCGAGAGTCCAGCTAGCAGGTCGGAGCCGAA
>JANOZG010001027.1:0-8093 GCA_031429275.1 Planctomycetota bacterium | reverse complement strand
AAGAAGACACCAGTCGATGAATGACCGATGTATTCAAGCCCCGCTTTCGCCGTCCATTCTTCGAATCGGCCGCGTCCATCGTTTACGAAGAATGCATTACCGTGACGAGTCGTTGTGACATACAGGTCCGGGTCGCCGTCGTTGTCCGTATCTGCGAACGAGGCGGCGACACAGACACGTCCTTTGAGCGCGACACCAGCGGCTTCGGTGATATCTTCAAACAGACCATTCCCAATGTTGCGCCACAACTGGTTCCCGCCGCGCTGACTTGTAAAATAGAGATCGACGAGTCCGTCACCGTCCACATCCGCGGCTGCCACTCCGTTCGCATGGTCGTAGTGATTCATCTTGTATGCTTTTGCAGCGTCAGCAACCGACCGATTTACGAACTGAATTCCGCTTTCTTCAATTCGATCAGCAAATTGAAAATCATGATACGCTGTTATCGTTTCTGCCGATGCCAGTTGTGCCGTCCGTCTCGACTCCAGCCATGTCGGGGCAAACACATCTACCGGGACGCCAATGTCGATGGGATCCGGGGGGTTGATTACTGGTTCTGACAGCACGAGCTGCAAATCTCGCACAAGTTTGAGATTGTCTTCCTGATCGAGGCTGTCATATTCTCCTCGGGCTCGTCCCAGCGCGTCCACAAGCACAAAATTAGAACTGTGCAGAATCGGATCGTCCGTTTTGGCCGAATTCCGGCTTACCGGGAGCCGGAAACCTTGCTGACTCAGTCGCCATAGCTCAGTTTGTTGTCCAGTCAGGAACTTCCAGCGTGTGGAATCGGCACCATGCTTGTTGGCGTATTCACTGAGTCTGGAAGAAGTGTCAAGTTCTGGATCAACAGTGATGCTGAGGAGCCGCACGCGATGACTGTGGGGCCATTGGCGAATAAGATTCTGTAATTCAGCAAGTCTCGCTGTTTGCGCGGGACTGGTCGCCTTGCAATGCGTAAACATGAAGTTGACGATCCAGATACGACCTTTCAGCTCGTTACTACCAAACTGGTCACCGTTCTGATCGGTCAGCTGAAATTGCGGCGCATCGAAAAGCGATGTTTCGACGGGCACCGCCGTTTCGGTTCCTTTTTCGGCGCTCGAATTCGATGGCGAAATCTTCGGATTCTGGGCAGGGGAGCCAGCGGTGGGCGCCGACTGAGTGCAGGCAACTACATTTACAAGGATCAGGCCGCAGAAAACGAAATTCCGAAACACGAATCTGTCAGTACTTGCCATTTGGAGGTCTTCCCGTTACTTTCGAATTTTGACTTGTTTTTGTTGACGGCCAACCCACTCATCATAATCTGCCAACGATTCAACAATGAGTAGGCCTGGCCCTTCTTGCCCTGACCTACCGCACGGTTCTTCGCCAACGATCGCGTATTGACCGCACTGTATTGGTCGCATTTGCATACGAAATTCCAGATCCGGCACCGCCATCTCTTTCAATCCAAACGCCGGTATCGCAAGTGTGTAAATGTAATCATTGCTCTTCAAAATGAAGATCACTCTTGATCCGATCGGCACATGAATATCACTCTCACTAAGTTCAACAAATGTCCCGCACGAACTCCCTTTGAGGGACAGGTATTCTGCCTGCCAGCGATGTTCCGTTCCGGCCAGTTGAATAACGATGGGATCACCGACTCTCTGATTCTCTACTGCCCTTGTCTCTTCGTTTTGAGGATCGACTGTCAGTGGATTTGATGTACCACATCCTCCAGCGAATACGAGGCTTAAAACCACGACCGCAGAAAGCAGGCTTCGGTGATGGAATCCCGGGTTGAAGTGTAAATGAACACTGATCGCAAGATGGCAGTTGAAAATAAAATGTGGGTGACTCATACGCATTGAGTTGGTATCACTTTTTGATAATGCAAACTTCCTGAATGCTATCGATACAACTTTCGCCTGGCATACCTTCTCGCTGCCACTAAGGATTCATCGACCAAGCTCTGTGATTGCCCTGGCGAATCGTCGAATAGCCAGGGGCAACGTCGGTCACAATTTCCTGCACACCGTCAGGCCAGTGCACTTCCAGATCAACGGTGTTTGCTGCGGCAAGGCCGAAATGAATTTCATTCGCGCTGGCAGATTGGAAACTACCTCCACCGACAAGTTGTTCGCAGACTACTGGGTCTGTTTTCCTGAGTATTACTCGCGCCGTAACTGGCGTTCGACAGCAGGTTCTGCCGATTAATTTCAACACCCACGAGTTCCCGGCTGACGCAGTGATATTCTGCAGGATGACAGACTCATCCAGTTGGTGCGAGACAACGGCGTCGATGCGTCCATCCCGATCGAGATCTCCTGTGGCTAACCCGCGTCCAAGCTGTTCACGATGAAAATACTCGCCTCCGGTTGAAGAAACATCGACGAAAGAGGCCGTTCCCTGATTTTCGTAAAGCTGGGGGAACATTCGAAACGGCTCTGGATTCGCCCACCACGTTCTATCATACGTATGACCATTGGCAATCAACAGGTCTTTCCAGCCGTTGTTATCAACATCAATGGCGGCAACTCCAAATGCCACGCGATCCAAACTTGACGGTCCGAGTCCTGACATCCTTGAACCGTCCTGAAACAGAATTGCGTCGGAAGTTGAGTGATTCAGGTAAAGCGTGTTTGATTCACCGAAAAAATGCGTCAGAAAAACATCCGGCAGTCCATTGCGGTCCAGATCAGATACCGCTACCCCCATGCTGCCCTGGGCATAACCACGCTCATCCAAGGCGACACTCGCAAGGATACCCTCGTCCTTCAGAGAGATCATGCCTGGGCGATCCGCTTCCATTGTCTCCGAATCAACTTCAACTCTGAACATGTAGTTTGCCTCGACATCATTCGCTACATAAATCTCCGGGTGATCATCACCTCCGAAATCGCAAATCGCAACGCCAAGCCCCTTTCCCGGCAGCGCCAAGAGTCCTGCGGACGCTGAAGCATCAATATACGCACCCTCTCCGTTCGAAATCAGAAGTCGATCGCAAACACCTTCAAAGTGCGGTGGAGTGCATCCGGTGTCGCCAACTCCCGGCTTTGAGTCTGGGCAGAGCTTTGGATTCGTATCGGACTCTGCGAGATAGTTGGCAACGTACAGATCCAGTGCTTGATCGGAATTCAAATCCGCAAATGCCACACTTGAACTCCATTCGTTAACATCCGGGATTCTAGTTGGACTGATGCGCGAGAAACTGCCATCACCGTTGTTGATCCAGAGCTGATTTGGACCGAACGCAGCTATGTATAAATCTTCGAAGCCATCTTCATCTACATCGCCCACCGCACATCCACTGCAGAATCCAAACTGCATTAATCCCGATTCCTTGCTACAATCACCAAACCGCAGCCGTTGATGGTTCCGAAATAATTTACCCGGAGTTTCATTTGACTGCATCGAAAGCGGAATGCGGCATCCGTTTGTCATGTAGATGTCCAGCCATCCGTCGGAATCAAAATCGAATACAGCGGCACCGCCACCGTTGACTTCAAAAATCCGTTCCTGCCCGTGCATGTCATCGTACCTGACGAAGTCAAATCCTGATTCCCGGCCAACTGTGTGGAAAACCAAAGAACTTGTCACGCCGGGTCTGGCAGCAGGAGTCCCCGGGGATTTCACTATTGTCGGTTCAGTCTGCGTTGAATCCGGTGCTTCAGATTGCGGTGCCAAAACCGGAGAGGACTGTTGCTTTCCGCATCCGGCGGCTAACGTCGATACGAGTCCAATGCATAACACAGTCTGTTGAAAATGCCGTTGTAGATACATTATGCATGAATCCAGATCAGCCGCTTTGTGAAAACTGTTGACTATTGGGAGACATGCGAACCATAGCAAAACCCCCATTGAAATTCACTCCGCGCTGGTTCTGAGAGAGAGAGATGCTTAAATTGCAGCGTTCTGCGAGTAACTTTCTCAAATCGCATGGAATGCTCATATCGTGATTTTCGCCATACAAGATTTCTTCTATCGACTCATGCGTCGCCGTGCGGGTCGCACCGGCCACCTGATCAAGATGTTTGGTGCAGTCCTGTCATTGCTGGCTGCAGCCGTTCCCGGGTGTAATTCGCAGAGTTTATCAAACTCTGAAGAACCCCAGTCTGTCGATGGTTCCCTGGGAAAGGTCAGATCCAGTCGCGTGGAACGAAGTGCGGTGAATTCGAAGCCAGAAATGGCTCCCGCTGCGATCGTGAACGAAAGAAGGATCTCGTTTGTGGATGTCGCGAAGGAACGCGGTCTGAATTACGAATGGCCCAGGCAACCGAGACCCATGACAGCACTGCATGCTTTTGGTGCGGGATGCGCTGCGTTTGACGGCGACAACGATGGCTGGCAGGACGTGCTGCTTGCGTGCGATCCATATCCAAAACTGTTTCAGAATATCGACGGTACCAGTTTCAAAGACATGACGCAGGTCAGCGGTCTCACGGCCGTAGAAGGTGATTGGGTCGGCTGCGCAACCGGCGACTACAACGGTGACGGCCTGCTTGATGTTCTACTCACGGGGTATCACCGCCTTGCGCTCTACAAGAACGTTGGAGGGCTGCGATTTGAGTTAGCTACCGAAGAGTCTGGACTTGACCCCCTCAACTCTGGCCACTGGGGTTCTGGTGCAGGATTCATGGATCTCGATGGCGATGGATGGCTCGACCTGGTGATCTTAAACTACGTCGTGTTCGGCCCGGAATCCAAACAGTATTGTGAACACCGCTCGGGCGTGATTTCCGGTTGCAATCCGAGAGTGACATACCCACCTGAACGTGGGGAAATCTGGCGAAATACGGGCTCCGGACGCTTTGAGCCTATTCCCCAATCCCACGGAATGGACACCACTCATGGAATGGGGTTGGTGCTGGCTTTCATTGACCTCGATGACGATGGACTCATCGACTTCTATATCGGTAATGATGGTACTCCTGCCGAACTGATGCACAATCTGGGTAACATGCATTTCGAGAACATCGCCAAATGGGCCGGTGTCGCTGAAGCCGATCGTGGTGCCGCTGCAGCGATGGGAGCGGACTGGGCCGACTACGATGCCGACGGAATACAGGACCTCGTGATTACAGACTGGGAGGGTAAAGGATCTGCTCTTTTTCAAGGCATGGGATCGATGGTGTTCCTGAACCGTTCGCAGACGACCGGTTTGACACACAATACGTTGAATCGCATGGGCTTCGGTACGAAGTGGATTGATTTCGAAAACGACGGCTGGCCGGATATCTTCTCAGTCAACGGACATGTTTACGACAATTCAGCCGAAATCAACGGGCCGGATTCTCCGTTCCGTCAGTCGATGAGCCTGCTTTCCAATCAGAAGGGGAGACAATTTGTCGACATTGTTTCGGAACTCGGTAAGGATGTCCGGCGGGAGATTATCGGTCGCGGCTCTGCGACTGCAGATTTTGATAACGATGGGCGAATGGACCTGCTGACGTTTGATTTTGAAGGCCCCGTAATGCTGCTGATGAACAGAACCGAGGCAAACCACCATTGGTTGACCCTCGATCTTCGAGCCGCTGATCATAATGTTTTTGCATACGGAGCGCACGTTACAGGAAATGCCGGCGAACGTGTCTGGACCTCCGTAGTATCTCCTGCCTCCAGCTATCTGTCATCGAGCGATATGCGGGTTCATTGGGGGCTGGGAGATTGCCGCAGTATTGACTCAATCACAATCCGTTGGCCCTCGGGGGCCAAACAGAAGTTAACGAATATCGCAGCTGACCAGATCCTGCGCGTTGAGGAAGTTGCCGAGTTGAAATGACTTGTCATCTTCTCTCCACAGTCATTTGCGAGGCAAAACTGTCGAAGAGAATGGCCGCGTCCTCCATCCCAATTTGCCTCGACAGTTTGGCGATTTCCTGTGCAGCCTTTGGGTTATCAGTTGACACTGCGGCGAGGCTGACGCGTAACTTTGCGATTACAAGTGAACGTTGCATCAGAGTTTCACTCTCCGCTTTATTCCCTTGCTGCGAGAGCGCTCTTCTTAGTCCCATGAGGCAAGTCGCATTGGGCGGGTCGATCTCGAGCATGTAACGAAAGTGCTTTTCCGCTTCAGCCCACTCCTTCTGATGAAGAGCCCACTGCCCGCGTGCCTGTGTGAGCAGCCAAGGCTCGTTCTCTCTGAATTCAGACGCTTCGGACAACACTTTCGAAAACACGGACCAATCATTCATCTCAAAGGCGCATTCGAGAAGAAATGCCACAGTGCGGAGGTCTTGCGGATCTTCAAGGTACAGTCTGTTGAGCCGCTCCCGGGCTTCCTCTAAATGTCCTCGCCCCGTGAGGTATCGAGCTTCCGCATTACGCAAGTGTCGATTCATGGGATCAAGTTTTAGAAAATCATCAACCCGCCCGCTTCCAAAGGCCGATTGCCAAATCAGCAAGGACTCGAAATAAAACTGCTTTGCCTCATGCACATCAGCTTGCTGATTCTCCACCAGTTCCTTCAGAATCTTTCGCCGTTCCTCGTGCCGAAGCTCCACCGAATAAATGAGACTCAGCCAACGCCGTGAATGTGCAACCTGCCGGTCACTCAGGGGAATGTCAAATTCCATGGCCTTTAGGAACCTGGAAAAACTGTCCTCCGCACGCTGAACCTGATCGGTCTGCGCTAGAAGCAGCCCTTCTTCGTAACGAGCGGATCGCCCATAACGAACATGTTCTGGCGGAATTCTCTGGTAGCAGGCAATTGCCCTTCCGAAGTCTTCTTTCTTCGTGGCAATCTCCGCAAGTGTCATTAACACATCGAACTCGTCTCCGTCACGTTTGAATTGGTCTTTGAATTCAGCGGAAGCCTCATCATAGTCCGGCTTTGAGACTCCTGTCGGAATCTCAAGGGACGTTTTGCGAAACATAATCAGGCTGCAAGCCGCGACGGAAATGCACGCGCACAGTAATAACCACATTCGAATGCGCTGGTGTTGCTTTCGAGGTTCAATTTCCGTGTTAACGTTTGAGTGGATCACAATCGCCACCGTATCGATCAAAAACCTTGCGACGAACGTTCCTATTTCTTCTCCTGCTCCACTGCGTTTTGGCACGCAATCGCTGCCATCTCCCAGCGTTTTGCGATTTCGGATTTGCCCAGGGATTTTGCAATCGAAGCCAGTTCTTCTCGCACTTCCACGTCTTCGGGCGCCTTAGCGGCAAGAATTACAGCCTCGCTAAAACGGTCATGCAGTTTGTTCGATGCATCACGCTGCTCCATTTCTCGTTTCCATGCCTCCGTCTGGCCAAGCTTCAAATACGCCATCGCCAGTTGATAACGAGCAGCTACATGGTGAGGGTCTTGCCTGAGCAACTCCGTCAGCGGTCCGATCGCGCCCTGCGGGTTGCCATCAAACAGTTGCTGTGTTCCGAACAAGAGGAGTGCCCGAGGATCCTGCGAATTTGCAAGCATCGCCTTTGCCACTGCGTCCCGAGATTTGTCCGGTTGTCCCAGCCCGTCGTAGCAGTCTGCTCTGAGTGCCCACACAGTAGAAGTCGCTTTGGAATTCCTTAACGATTCCAGGGCTTCTTCAAACTGGTTTCGCCCCACAAGCAGGGCCGCAAGATCGACTTCAATGTCGGGCTGAGGAATGTCCTTCCCTAACTTCAAGGCTGTTCGGTAGTGTTCAACGGCATCGACAAACAGAGATTGATCGGTACACATTGAACCCAACAGACGATGTGGTCGGTGGTCCAGCGGATTGAGACGGGTTGCTTCGATCAGTTCGGACATCGCCGCTGACTGCATCCCCATGTCATAGTAAACGGCACCCAGCCAACGGTGGGCCTCGGAGTTGCCCGGATCTTCACGGACCAGCGCCGCGAGTACTTGCCCTGCGTCCGTCAGGTTACCCACTCGATACAATGCTTGCCCAGCGTAGAGAAGGGCGGGAAACCTAATTGCTCCTTCAGGCTTCGTGTGGGAAAACTCGGTGAGTGCCCTCGATGCTTTCCCGTTACTCAGTAAAAGGCAGCCACGGAGAAGGGCTGCGTGCTGATGAAACTCCGGATATTTCTCAAGTGCCGATGCGGCACTTGAGACTTCTTCAAAACTGCGGTTCTCAAATTCCGCCAAACCGCGAGAAAAGACTTCAGCAGTG
>JANOZG010001026.1:0-7526 GCA_031429275.1 Planctomycetota bacterium | reverse complement strand
GGCAGCTACGAAGTCACCAATTCAGCCCTGCAACCTGGTGGTGGCGAGATGCTGGTGGAAGCCGCCATCAAGCTGCTTCGTCAGGCGGCCATGCAGAATCGTTGAATCTGAATACAGCTTTTTCGAAAACCCAGTTCTCGATTTCAAATGACTGCAAAGTGGCGGCGCAGAACTTTCCCGATACTCCACTGCCTCCCTGAAGCTGACTTTGCCACCACTCAAAATCTGATGAACGCGGGTTGGAATTCTAAGATCGCGCGAATGTAGATTCACGGGGGGCGTTGTACCGGATTGCCAGATGCGGCGTTTCGATTCGGTTTTGTCCCGTGCCGAGTGAACGAACACCCGCTTCAACAAGACCGGTTGTCAGCAACGTGCGTTCAATCGGATACGGCGATTTTCCGGTCGTGAAGGTCTCTTCAGCTTTCGACATTAACGACGCCGAGTACGTCACATTCGGTGTGGGCGGCAAATAGAACAATGTCGAAAGTGGTTCGGCTTGTCCTTTCAATCGAGCTGCGAATGTAAAGTCACTGATCAATCCGTTCATCATCAGCATCGTGGCTTTGACTCCGTCGGCATATTCGAAGCGATAGGCCACGGGATCCTTGACCCACTCGCGAATTTGATCCGGAGTTGGATACCGGTGACTGAACGTATCCGGCTGAGCCAGCGTTTGGCTCCGTGAAAGGCAGGCTTCGAAGAGCTTTGGATCCCAGCCTCCGTTGGCCCAGTTGCCCGCTTCCATCGCCTTCCAGACAGCATCACCGCGCAGGGCCTGCATGGCAACGACTCCGGTTTCTCCGCCGCGTCGTCGTTCGGCCATGCACTGAATCATTTCCAATGCGTGAAAGTCATAGCTGTCGATGCTGCCAATTGAAACACCGAGCAACTCTTCGACTTCAGCACCGTAGGGCAAATCGACCGCCGGCATTCGCCACGTGACGGGCAAAGACGATCCCGCTGTGAACGCGAAGTTCAACTCGCGCGAAATATCCACCATCTCTCGTGCCCACTCCCATTTCCATGACAGATGTTTGTCGTTGAAGACCGGAGCGACTCGACCATCCTCGCGAAAGACGTCGGTCACCTGCTTGAAGAATTCATAACGCGGATACTTGGTCTGTTCATACTCAGACTTCGGATAGTTGCCATGCTCACCGATAATCAGCACGCCATCCACTGCGAGTTTCGTGCCGCCGCACCGCAGCGTTTCGGCAATCGTCGAATAGATTGGAAAGCCGAATTCTTCAGATCGCTTGCTGCTTAAGTCATTTTCAGGTTTTTGATCGACATAGGCCGCAACGACATCAAACGGAGGGCGGTGCCAGTGACCGTCGACTGGATACCCCACCAGAAATCGCTCCGCCATGTGCCAGGCATGAGAGTGAAAACGCCATTCCGTTGTCACAACCGCGAGTCGCTTACGTTGAGCAGCCGGATTATTTGCTGCCAAAAGTTGCGGTGCAATGACAAGCCCCGCACCGACGGACCCAAGAAATGATCGCCTTGTGAACATGAATTTACCTGCGCAAAGTTTTTATGAAGAGTTTTAGATGATGTCGCCGAACTGATCGTGGAATCTTTCAAGCTGCAGTCGTGGTCGCTGCAATTTGGTCCAGATCCACGATCTCAGCAGCTTCACCTGCAGCTTTGACCAGGTCGCAGATCAGTTCGATGGTTTTGAATTCCGGATCAACGACTCCAAGGCATGAAGGATGAGCCAGAAAGTCAAACACGGCTTTGTTCTCGATTGTCCAGATGATCGTTCGGCGCACGGCTTCCAGAAACCAATCCAACTTCCACTGCCCCGTGCGAAACGCGCCGATGTCACTGATGGGGCTCATGGGTATTTCTATGAGTCCCGTTGGATACACGAATGGCTGCGACTTGACTTGAGCGGCGACGATGCTGTTGTAGATGTCTTCACCGGGCGGTTCCTGCGGTCCGGTATTCGCATGCGCAGGGTAGACACTGCTGACCCATGTGAACCCCAGGTCCAGCAGCATTTGTTGCAGGTCTTCTCTTTCGTTCAGACCTGTGCTGAATCCACCTGGCGTGCGAAAGCCACGGTTGTCAATCCCCGTCCGCTGTTTCAGGGCGAGCGATGTAAGGCGGATGTTTTCCTGGATAATTTCTGCCGTTGCGCGGCCTTCAATCAGCCACGGTGACCGCTGAAATCGAAATTGCAGATCGGATGGTTTCTGAGCCAGCAGGTTCACATGGTCGTAAGTGTGATTCCCAATGGGATGGCCGTCATCGGCGATTTTCCGGAGCCATGTTACATCTGGCTGTTCCAGAACTCGACCAACGCAAAAATAATGAATACAGCCACCGCGAGCCTTTACGCGCCGTCCGGCATCGACGGCGTACTGCTTTGTCGCCTCGTTCAGGTTTCCTTTTTCGTAGTCCCAATGCAGGTCTTCCCGACGCGGAAAATTACGACTCATCTCAAGATCCAGAGTGATCGCAATCTGTGCTTTTCGGTTGTTGTTGGGCAAAGCAGCTTGCAGTCCAAATGCACGCCCGGCAAAGCCAAACCCGGCAAGACACGCGCCAACCGCAGATTGGTTCCAGCGGCGGCGGCGCGTGAATACGTTTAAGTGACCGTTTGATGGCACCATGTGCGTCCTGTCCTCTCTTCGTTTAACCCGTGGCCGACAGGCCAGGTTGTAATACTGCCTTGCAGCCTGGCCTGTCGGTTTTTCGGTTGCGCAGTTCAGTCCCTTCTCCCCCACAATGGGGGAGAAGGTGGCCGACAGGCCGGATGAGGGGGCTTTCAATCAGTTTTGCGTGAGAAAAAAGCCCCCTCACCCTAACCCTCTCCCCCCAGTCATTTGCGGCAAAGCGACATGGCAAAAAAGCCTGAACCAGCGCAAACGACTTGGGGGGAGAGGGGACTCAACAAGATAACATGATGCCAAATGAGCAACTCCAAAACCTGTCGGCCACGGGTTAAACATGATTCGTTGTAAACACGTTTACTGTGAAAAGTACTCTAACGAAGCTGGACCCATGAAACCTGAGTAATCAACTGGTTCAGTGCAGCGTAAGAGATGGCGGCATTCACGGCGAATCGTGGCGATGTGTTTGACGGAAATGTTGCCAGCGACGCGTCCGCAACCAGAAACACATTGAAGTCCTGCGACAGATTTTCGTACCCCGCAGTGGTGCGACAATAACACATGTCAGTGGCGTAGCCTGTCAGCAGGACATGTCGTACGCCGTTGTTCTTCAAGAAATCACGCAGTGGAGCGTAGCCTTCGGCGTCGAAAATCACAACGTCCTGAGGCTCCACGGTGACCGATGTGCTCACCGGAATCGGCAATTTCCAGAATCCATCACCGTTGTATCGAGCACCCGCGTCCAGGCCGGGAAACTGCTTAAAGTAGTCGATCACTGGAGTCTTCTTTCCCAGCGACAAATTGGCGGGCAGGGTTTGGCCGGAATAGTCGTACGCAGCCAGTGCTTGCCGCAGTTGTTTCTCACCGGCGGTTCGTTCTTCGATCGACGGAGTTCTGTTGAACGATCGATACACCTTAGTCCGCACCTCATCAGCATTGCCAGGCAGACTGTACATAATGAGGGCCGCCTGACCGCGAAGTTGCTTCAGGAACGGATCGATTACCTTCTTCGTGTGGCCCGCCGCCAGAGCATTTTTTGTTGGCGTGCAGAAGTCCGCGACGCCGTTGGGCTCAGGACTCTTCCAGCCCCATGCATCATCAATGGCCCACGGATGAACCATGATCACCGCTGTCTCGCTGGCTCGAAGATGGTTGGGCATTTCGATGATGCCTCGGGCGTTGTACGAAAATCTCCAGGCTCGAACATGAAGATCCGCACCGTCGTCGTTCACGATGGCAGGCGCTTCAAAATGGGCCTCTTCCTGAATCGGTTCGAAGTATTCCGGATAGTCGGCCAGCAGTGGCTTCGGATTCTCAATTCGCTTGAGTTGATTGTTGTAATTCAGCGGCGTAGTGTCGTCGGCCAACGCTGGCAGCGTCATCAGCCACAGCAGCAGTAAGAAGGATCGCATAAACGTCTCCTGAGGTAGGGGCTATTCGAGTCTTATTTTGCCGACTGCATGTACGCAAACAGGTCGCGCAGTTCCTGAGGCTTGACTTGCAGATACAGGTTTTCGGGCATCAGTGAAATCGGGGAATCATGGAGTTCATCAATGTCGGACGTCGAAATTGTTTGTTTGTCGCCTTTCGCATCGGCGATCGTGATCGATGCGTCAGTGCGCTCAATCGGCAATCCGGTCAACACGCGGCCGCTGGTCGTTTGAATGACGACGCTGACGAATTCTTTGCGAATGACGCTGTTTGGATCCACCAGACTGACGAGCAGGAAGTCGCGGTCCTGGCGATTCGCTGTTGTCAGGTCCGGCCCCACCTTTGCGCCTTCGCCAAACAACTGATGGCACATGGCGCAGTGTTTTTTGAACAGTTGCTGCCCGACCGCCCGTTGCCCCCGAGCTGCACGCAGGTCATTATTCAGCCGCCGCACCTCAGCCAGTTTTTCTTCGCGAGTGCCCCCTTGAAGTTTGCCCCAATGTCTGGCGACCAGCGTATCCAGTTGCGGATCGCCAAACAATGCGACTCGGCGAATCTGTTCGATTGTGGCGGCAGCAGCCGGAATCTCTCCGCGATCAACACGTTCGATCCAGATCTTTGCCGATGCGACTCGCGCCAGCAGCACATCAAGTATCTGTGAAGCCAGTGGCTTTGAATCGAGCGATTGCTGCAGGGATATTAATTGTTCTGTCATCTTTGCATCATTGAATTGAGCCAACACTTGCAGCGCGGCAGATCGCACAGACTCAGGTTGATCAGACGACAGCAACGTCAGCGATGGCTCCATCAATACGGCGTCACCAGTTGAACTCAGCATGCCCAGCATGGCAACTCGACGAGCAGCATTCGCCTCACGGCTAAACGCTTCCTCCTTCACTGCGGCAACGATCGTGTCGTGCCCCAAAGCAACACCCAACTCAGACAACGCCAACGTATCCCTCGATGCGCTCCAAGCCGTCAACACGTGCCCGGAAAACTCATGTTGTCGAGCGAGCTCAAGCCACGTGGTTGACTGTGAGTCACGCGGCTGCTCCTTCCAGCCGAGCAATACGTCCGACCACAGTCGCTGCCGGGCGTTGTCATCTGGTGCGGCGTTCAGCAGTTGGACAAGCGAATTCAATCCTTCCCGACTTCGCTCGCTCGCGTAACGTCGAATCAACCGCGTCAGCAATACCTCACGTCCAAGTCGTGAGTTCCACAGCGATGGCCGCACGAACCGCTTCATCACTTCTTCGCGACCACTCACGCTGTGCCTTTCTACCGCCCACCACCAAAGCAATGGCAGGTAAGGATCATCCGTATCAATGTCGCGATTGATGTTGGCATTGATCATCGGCATGGCCTGACGGGCCGGGAATCTGGCCGCACTGCATGCCAACTGCTGACGCACCGTTAGATCAGGCTCCTGCTCGGCGAAATCATCCAGCCGATGAGCCATGTCGTCAGACAACGTCTTTCCATCACCCAGCAATCGAACGGTCCAGGCTCGCACTGCCGGATGAGGACTCTCCAGCAATTGCATGGCCAGTGGTTCGTTAAATCCACTTAGACTATTCAGCGACCAAAGTGCTTCCAGAGCTGCTGTTTCGTCGGCATTCGTCATCACGGCCTGTCGGAAGATCTCCCGCAGGCGCGCGGCCCCTGCGTTCGCTGGTTCGTTGCCGATGTTCAAACCGAATCGGCGAACAAGTTCCTGCCGAGCTCGCCGGACGAACCATTGATTTCGATGTTCATGCAGCTTGACAAGTTCATCCACGCCAAGTTGCGTGAAGTCGATGACGTTGACTCGACCAGTTCCCTGCGGCGCGACGCGGTAGATGCGACCATTCGAACGATCCCAGTCAGCATCCGGATCGGGGTGAGCGGTGCGAGCATCGTTCCAGTCCGTCACATAGATCGCACCATCCGGGCCGATCGTCAAATCAGTTGGAGCAAATCGCGGATCATCAGACGTCAGCAACTCACCGCTGTGGGACGTTTGAACTGTCGAACCTCGGGCGCAGATTGTGTGCCAGTACACGCCATGGCCCAGCAAATCGCCAGCGATGTACTTGCCTTGAAACGATTCGGGAAACGCATCGCCCTGATACACGCTGCCGCCGACGGTCACATGCCCGCCGCGAAAGTTCTGATGCGGAGCATGTTCGAAGTAGCCATAGGCATGCGGGTTGTGCAGTGCTCCATGTTTTCCGAATGATTTCACAAAGTAACCGCCCTGCACTCCATGCAGCAGCGTATGACCTCCGTAGTTCGTGCTGTAGAACAGTCGTCCGGTGCGATCAAAATCCAGTCCCCACGAGTTCCCGCCACCTTCACAAAACAACTCGAACTCGCGAGTGACAGGATGATATCGCCAGACTCCCTGCTGAAATTCAACCCCGCGAATGTTGGCCGTTACGGTACTTCCCTGGCATCCGTGAAGCCAACCGTCCGGGCCGAACGTCAGCGAATTGGCGACACTGTGAGCATCCTCCATCCCGAATCCAGTGAGCAGAACTTCGGGATCTGCGTCCGGAACATCGTCGCGATCACGATCTGGGTAGAACAACAAATAGGGCACATTCAGAACGAAGACCCCACCATGGCCAAACGCGAGACCCGTCGTCAGGTTCAGACCATCGATAAAATCGTGACTGCGATCCATGCGCCCGTCGCCGTCGGAGTCTTCCAGAATCGTAATGCGGTCATCACCTCGCGGACCATGCGGAGGCGGTTCCGGGACTCGGTCATATTTCGTTCGCGAAAACCGATCGACGGCCACGCGTTTCAGCCCATTCGGATTTGGATACTGCAGATATTGAATCACCCACAACCGACCACGATCATCAAACTCAATCGCGACCGGTTGTCGCACGAGTGGTTCTGCCGCAACGACTTCGACAGTGAATCCATCGCAGGCATGCATCGCCTCGACCGCTTGCTCGGCCGTGAGAACCTGAGCCCTTGCCAGCGTTTGACTGCACAGAACGATAAGCAAAGCGATTGGATGCCAAATCGATGATAGCTTGCGTCGCATAATTACTCTCCGAAACGGTCATCGGAATTCGGGTCAGAAAAGGGGTCAGCAATAGTGCGCAGCACCCTTCGGGCCATTTGGCTATTGGTTCCCCTTTTCCGAGGCTTGACAGAGCAGCTACTGGCGGCGGTTGTATTCAAGCGAGTCTCAATCGAAAACCGGGTTTTGCGTGAAAGCGGAATTTTTTGCAGATTTTCGAGCACCATAGATGCCGGAACAAAACCGGTAAAAGCACCACTGCCTGCAGGTTTCCCGAGCGTTTTCCGAAGTAGCTCCCCATTTTTGATTGGGGTTTCGGAGAATGGATAGATTTGTTACCCGTTCGTCATGCCAGGCTCCGCAACAACAGAAACCGATGCACGGGATTTGAAGATCTCTGAGCAAGCGAACGTCATTGTTGAGCTGACCAAAGTCATAGAGCAACTCAAAGAACA
>JANOZG010001025.1:0-4095 GCA_031429275.1 Planctomycetota bacterium | reverse complement strand
GCGAGCTGGCGACGGAGCTTAAGCTGAAACGCGGGGTGCCGATCAGTCGCTGCGGGTGGCGAATCTCCGATGCCGATGATATCAGCAATCTTTTGTCGGATGCTGGTGCCGCAGTGGAACGCGGGGAACTGGTTGTCTTGTGGCACAAAGATTCCGTAAGTCGTTTTGATGTGATCGGACGTTTGACGGCCAATAATGTTCGAGTCACCGTGTCTCGGCAGCGTGATTGGTTCGGCCTGACCGGTACATGCAAAATCGGTGAACAGGAAATTCCGCTCAAGGATTTGCTGGCCGGGGTGCATGGTCGTCCGACGAATGGACTCATGGAGATCTCCCCGGGCAAATGGGCGGCCGTTGCGGAAGAGCTGCGAAACGCTTTGCGACGACTGTCCGATGTCAGCATGGAAACTCGCGGGAAACTCCAGCTTGATGCTTCAGCAGTGCCTGTGGTGAATGCTCTGGAAGCTGCCCACATTCAGGTCGAATCCGACAAGCATTGGGACAAGTGCTTAAAGCGATT
Organism: Planctomycetota bacterium; assembly: GCA_031429275.1. Taxonomy (GTDB): domain Bacteria; phylum Planctomycetota; class Planctomycetia; order Planctomycetales; family Planctomycetaceae; genus SXXK01. The sequence continues at coordinate 3,575 of JANOZG010001025.1, read as the reverse complement.
GCGGGAGGCGGCTGACACAGTCTTTGAACCACCTGCTGGATTGAATGCTCAACTTCGCGACTATCAACTGGAGGGATTTCGCTGGCTTTGTCGTTTATCTCATTGGGGTATCGGCGGCATCCTTGCAGATGATATGGGACTTGGAAAAACCGTGCAGGCGCTGGCGATGCTGCTCACGCGCGTCGAAAGCGGTCCGACACTGGTCATTGCGCCGACTTCGCTGGGTTTCAACTGGCAGCGCGAATGTGAACGCTTTACACCTTCGCTGACGCCGATCGTTTTTCGAGACATTGATCGCCTGGATCTGAAGAATCATGTCGGCGAAGGCGACGTCGTGATCTGCAGCTACGGACTTGCATTGCGCGAAGCGGATGTGCTCAAGGAGATCAAATGGGGTACGATGATTCTGGACGAAGCGCAGAACATTAAGAACAGTAATAGTAAAACGGCGGCCCAGATTCGAACGTTTCAGGCCGAATGGAAAGTCGCTCTCACCGGAACGCCAATGGAGAATCATCTGGGGGAACTCTGGAGCATTTTTCATACGGTCGCGCCAGGAGTTCTTGGTTCGTGGGAGCAGTTTCGCAAACGCTTTGCTGCACCGATCGAAAAAGACCGCAACAGCGACCGCCGCGAAGCCCTCGCTCATGTCATCGCGCCATTTATCCTGCGGAGATCGAAAGGCGATGTTCTCAAAGAACTGCCGGAACGCACAGAGACGAATCTTATGGTCGATCTCTCCGTTGAAGAAAGATCACGTTACGACCAGATGCGGTTGGCTGCAGTTGCGGAGCTGGATGAAATCGGCGATGAGAGTCTGTCGCACGATCAGCGTTTCAAAGTGTTGCAGATGCTGACTCGGATGAGACAACTCTCGTGCCATATCGGTCTTGTTGATGACAAATGGACAGGTTCTTCAGCAAAGCTCGATGTATTGATGGAGCAGCTTGAACAGCTTAAAGAGCGTGGCAACAGACCGTTGATCTTCAGTCAGTTTACGACGCATCTGGCGCTTATTCGGGAAGCCTGCGACAAGACTGGCATTACATATCAGTATCTTGACGGCCAAACAACGCCTCCCCAGCGACAACAGCGTGTCGAAGCTTTTCAAAATGGCGAGGGTGATGCGTTTTTGATTTCACTCAAAGCGGGCGGCACCGGCTTGAATCTCACCGCGGCTGACTATGTGATCCATATGGACCCGTGGTGGAATCCTGCCGTTGAAGATCAGGCCACCGACCGGGCACACCGTATTGGCCAGACCAAGCCAGTGAATGTCTACCGGATCATTGCCCGCGGTACGATTGAAGAACAGATCCTGCTGATGCATGATGAAAAACGCGATCTGGTGGATGGCGTTCTGTCCGGTGCTGATGCGGCTGCCAAGCTGTCCACGAAAGAACTGGCTGATTTGATCCGGCTGGGTGTTGATCCTTCCGTTAGCAAGTCTTGACCTCAAAATGCGGTCATCTGACAAGACATGTAAATTAAACTGTACATTTTATGTAAAATACTCATATTAACATTGAGATGAATGTTTACGTATCGTCACAATCGTCACAACTGGGCCAGCCGGACAGTGCAGATTCAGAGGGAGTCTGCCATTAGGCCGCTGTAAAAGAAAGTTGAGGAGATTGAGAGATGCGTATTTTTAGTGAACTTTGGCGTGATGAAACTGGCGTGATTATGTCAGCCGAAGCAGTTGTGCTTGGCACGGTAGGTGTTGTGGGCTTGACTGCGGGATTGAGCGTCGCGGCAACGGCCGTCAACAGCGAATTGCAGGATCTGGGATTTGCGATTCGCAGTCTGGACCAAAGCTACGAAATCCCGGCAACGCATGGCTGTGGAGCCTTCACGGCAGGCTCTACCTTCAAGCAGGAGCCGGTCGAGAAATCATTGGAAATTCTTTGCGATATCACTCAAAAGGCAGAGCAAGCCGAGCACGAAGAGGCATCAAAGTCTGAGCGGCTTGAAAAACAGATTCAAAAGAAGAAGCCTTCAGACCGCAAAAAGAAGAAAGAAAACGCTGCATAGTCAACGATCGAGTAGAATCTCAGTCTCCCTCAACTCGCGTTGTCCCTCTCAGGTAATGCAAACTCAAGATGGCTCGTCGGTTTCTCTCCCGACGGGCTTTTCTTACGCCCACGCTCAATCATCAGCATTCCAATTGAAACTGGGCAAGACTTGCAGCGACTGAGGAGATTCCCAAGGCATTTTGCGTGGTAACATGGATTCGTGTGTCAGAGTACGCAGACGTCTTAAGTCGCATTCTTCATCGGCAGGTCGGAAGCTCTTTTCCGAGTCTATTCGGCATTGTCCTCGGCCGAATCCGGTGACCCGCCCAGTCAGGCTTCGAGCTATCGGCAGACTCCACTATTTTGGGGCAGCATTCGATATTCTGCCCGCTGGCGGACGAAACAATGCAAATCTGATACAACGGTGCCGGTCTGCAGACGAAAACACGCAAACATTGGGAGCTTGCCAGAGATGCTTCGGGAACCACCAGGTTCGATCGGTCAGGCGTTTTCAAGAGGAGTGCGACTGTTGTGTCCAATATGCGCCGAAGAAAAGCTTTTTCTGGGTTCTATTCGAATGCGCAAATGCTGTTCGAAGTGCGGATTCCAATTCGAACGGGAACCTGGCTATTTTCTCGGGTCAACCTATGTAAACTATGGTGCGACCACACTTCTCACGACTTGGACTTATGTAGTGTTGCGGATTGGGATGGGACTGCCCAAGTCGTCACTGATTCCGGCATTGGCTGCATTTTGTGTGATTTTTCCTGTGGTTTTCTTCCGTTACGCCCGATCACTGTGGCTGTCCTTCGACTGTTATTTCGATCGAACTGGGGCGCTGGAAGGCCTCTCAAAATCGGAGAAGTCGCAAGATAGAAAACTTTGAAGAGAAAACTGAGAGCATAGGGTTGACAGTATCCCGCAGACGGATACACTTCCCCCTCGCCGAACGCGTTACCCACAAGCGTCTTCAAGACGCAATTGGAATCCTTCCCTAAACAAGAGGGTCAAATTCGTTTGGCATTGATCTTTGACAACATGATTGAGTTTGTGAGCCTGTGAGTTTTAGCTGGTAAGTTGTAAACAGCCACTCTTTGACCGGGGTGGCAAACAGAGATTGAACTTCTTTTTGCTAAACTCCGAAGGGAAACCTTCGGTAATGCATATTTTTGAAGGGTTTGATCCTGGCTCAGAATGAACGTTGGCGGCGTGGATTAGGCATGCAAGTCGAGCGCTCATAGCAATATGGGAGCGGCGAACGGCGTAGTAATACGTAGGAACGTACCCTCGGGTCGAGGATAGCTATGGGAAACTGTAGGTAATACTCGATAACCTCTGCGGAGCAAAGGTGTGATTCCGCCCGAGGAGCGGCTTACGCGATATTAGCTAGTTGGTAGGGTAATGGCTTACCAAGGCGATGATGTCTAGGGGGTGTGAGAGCATGGCCCCCACGACCGGAACTGAGATACTGTCCGGACACCTACGGGTGGCTGCAGTCGAGAATCTTCCGCAATGGACGAAAGTCTGACGGAGCGACGCCGCGTGCGGGATGAAGGCCCT
>JANOZG010001024.1:0-1795 GCA_031429275.1 Planctomycetota bacterium | reverse complement strand
GATCGCCGATGTCGCAACCGGGTGGAAGCCCCCACGATCCGCGGCGGCGTCGACGGACATGAACGCGTGACTCACGACTTCACCTTCTCGCCGGCCGGATCGTAGAAGGCGCCGAGATGCACGATCATCGGCGTCGGTCGACCGTTGAAGTCTTTGATCATCGTACTCGCAGCATCAATACCAAGGTGATGGTAAATCGTGGCAAGGAAGTCGCCAGCCGAACAAATACGTTCGACGGAATCCTCGCCTCGTTTGTCAGTGGCACCGATTACGCGACCAGTTTCAATGCCACCGCCAGCCCAGATGTTTGAGAACGCTCGAGGCCAGTGATCGCGGCCTGGCTGCATCGTGCCCGCCGGAGCACTTGCGTCACCTGCACCGGTGCTGGGAGAATGTTCGATCTTCGGTGTACGCCCAAATTCGCCGGTGACAACGACAAGCACACGTTTATCCAGACCGCGTGCATAGATGTCTTCTATCAATGCCGAAACAGCCTGATCGTAAGCCTGAGCGCGGAACCGCAATGCATCGAACACATGATGATTGACGGCATGGTCATCCCAGTTCTGAACTCGACCACACAGTGGTCCGTTGAGACTGGTCGTCAAGACCTCCACGCCCGCTTCAATCAACCGCCGCGCCATAAGCAATTGTTGTCCCCACGAATTGCGACCGTAGCGATCTCGGGTGCGGTCATCTTCTTTGGTCAAATCGAATGCATCGCGAGTCTGCGGATTCGTCAACAGCGTCATGGCCTGCTCTTCAAACTGATCCAGTGCGCCAAGTTCGCCCTGTCGGTCAAAGGCGCGTTCCAGCGTGTCAAGATTCTGCCGCAGTGAAGAGCGACGGTCGAGACGTTTGATTTCGCCCGGATCCGACAATCCAATGTTTGGCACCGAAAACGTCGGAAGATTCGGATCACCGTTGACGGTAAACGGGGAATACGCATCGCCCAGATACGCCGGGCCGTTGTATTCCAGCGGCGGTTTTACGCCGACATAAAGCGGTAGTGGATTCGTACGTGGACCCTGTTGAGATCGCAGATAGTTTGTGACCGTCATCCAGTCCGGAAATTTTGGCTTTGGTTTGTCCCGCGTGTCCGGATCGCCGGAGAGCATTTGCATCGACCCGGCAGGATGTCCTGCAGCTGTCTGCCGCATCGAACGCAGTACGGTGAACTTGTCAGCAATCGCTGCCTGCATCGGGAGCAATTCCGTGAATTGCAACCCGGGAACCTTCGTATCGATCGTGGAAAACGGACCGCGATACTCGCTACCGGAATCAGGCTTTGGATCGTAGGTGTCGATATGCGAACATCCGCCCGGTTTCCAGACCATGATCACGGCCGATTTTTCTGTCTTCGGTTTTCCGTCGACTTCAGCCGCCTGCACGCTCGAGGCTCGCAGCCGCAGCAGTCCGGGAAGACTCAGGCTTCCAAATCCAGCAAGTCCCATGCGGATAAATCCGCGTCGACCAGCGGAACCGAAAAGATTCGGTCCGGGACATCGGACGACAGATGATGCGTAAAATGGATCGCTCATGATGACACCTGTTTTGGAAAACTCTCTTCACTGTGGGCCGGACCAAGCTCCGCGCTGTTCCGGCACATGCCAGACACCTGCCGGAACCGCGCTGCGCTTGGTCCGGCCTACAATCTACTTCACTCGAATCGCAATCGGTTCTGATAACACAATATCCGCCGTATCTTTAGGCATCGCCTGATCGGTTACTGCCTTAAGTTTCGCAGCCGCAGCCGTCAGTGCAGCATCGGCTGCTTGTTTCTAAACTGTTGCTT
>JANOZG010001023.1:0-4367 GCA_031429275.1 Planctomycetota bacterium | reverse complement strand
TGTTTGGCTCGTCAACACCGGTTGGTCCGGCGGTTCGTTTGGAAAAGGAAGCCGCATGCCTCTGCGATTTACGAGGTCGATCATAGATGGCATTCACTCCGGAACATTGGCATCAGCACCGGTAGTACACGATCCAATTCTAGGTTGGATATTGTCACGGAATGTGCAGGAGTTTCGGCAGAGATGATGCAGCCGCAACTCGCATGGAAAAATGCCGCAGCATACGAAGATGCATCTCGTAAGCTCGCCGCCCGCTTCTGTACGAACTTCGAGAAATACGCCAATGCGGTCGATCCAGACGTCATCGCCTCAGGCCCCGCAGGTGCCTGAAGCCGGGAGAGGCGCCAAGCAGTACCCATCAATCGTTGAGAACAAAAGTCACTTTCAAGTTCACTCGAAAGCATGAAATCTTGCCATCGACAATATCAACCTTCTGATCCTGCACCCATGCGCCAGTGACATTTTTCAATGTCTTACAGGCGCGAGCAACACCCGCAGCGACGGCGTCTTCAAAACTCGTCGGTGACGAAGCGATGATCTCAGTGACGCGAGCAACAGTTGCCGTGCTTTCCGATGGTGTCTCCGTTCCGTCTTCTTTTTTCTTCTTTTTGTTCTTCATTGCGATGAACCCTTAATTCGTTTGAAAGTGGAAACGAGCTTGGAAAACTTGCCGAGCTGCACGCCAGCAGCCCATATCCCGCAGTATGCGCAATTACTCAGATTTAGCCAGCGTTGAGATGTCGGGGAGCGCCTTTTTTAACAATTCTGTGATTCAACTGACCTCAGCCATCAGCGCGGAAACGGTAGAGCCCCACGATGAAGAAGACGGCACTGAATAAGAGCAGCATGCCACAGGATTCTGCGATTGGCGTTAGCTGGGGCATTTCTTTTGTCAGCAATTCAGCGTACGCATCCAATGCCCATGCATGCGGCGTAAACAAACTGATCTTCTGACTTGTCGGCGGCATCCACGCTCTCGGAACGAGACAGCCACTGATCCCCGCGCTTGACAGTAAAATCAGGTTTCCAAACGACGACACCTGTGATTCCGTCTTCGCGAGCGTGGAGAACATTAACCCAAGTGAAGTCGCAGCGGCGGATGTGCACAGCATGATCGGTATCAACAATAACGGCTGCGGTCCCCACGACATACCAAACAGCAGCCGTCCGGAGATCATCAGAATCGTGGTCTGCACTAACGATAAAATAAAGAAAGGCAAAGTTTTTCCGATCAGAATCTGGATCGGAGCCACCGGTGAGATCCGCAACCGCCGCAGAGTCCCGGTATCCCTCTCACCTAGAAACGAACGCCCCATGATATTGACCAGGAAGAAAACAAATAGCACCGTATAGCTTGGAATAAAGAACTGATAAACGCGGTTACCGGTATCAGCTGTCAGGACTTCAGCAGCCTCGGTTTGCTCCCACGGTGTTGGAATTACCGAATCCCGAGCTGCCCCTCGAAACGACGGCACTTTCTCAGCCAGCACAGGCAGGATCGCATTTTGCAATGACAGCTTCACCAGCGACTTCGCAAGCCCTTCCATCATTGGATCGGCTGCCGTTTCATTGCTGATAAGAGACAGCTTTACCGAGGCCAGTCCGTCTTTTCGAGTCGATTCATCAGGCGACGTCAGTAGTGTTGTCGAGAGTTCGCGGATCTTGTCCTGAAATCCTGGCTGAATCACGAGTCGCATATCGATATTACCAGATGGATGCTCAATTTCCAGCTGTTTCAATTCCATCGCATCACCGCGATCTGCAACGACGGCCTGACGAATCAAGACGCTCTCATAGCTTGCCAGGAATCCGGCCAAACGGCGAGCTGTTTTCGACTGATCAAAATCAGCCACTTCGATTGTCAGTCCTTGCCGACTCTTCTCACGATTCGCACGAAGCCGTCCAGTTGACGAGCCCACAATCGCAATAATCACCATCGGCATCGCGACCAGAATCACCAACGCGCGACGATCGCGAGACAGCAATCGCAGGTCTTTGAGCGTGATCTTAAAAGCGTCCAATTCAATAACCCCTAACAAGGGCTGAGAGCCCTTGACCCAAAGGAGCCTTCCGGCTCGTTGACATTAACCGCTCACGTTGTTCGCTTCCTGAAAGATGCGCGCACCGTGCGAGCATGATTCGTAGTAAGATTCTAATCGCGCAGACCGTGACCTGTCAGTTTGAGAAACAGGCGTTCGAGATTCGGTTCGTGCGTCCGAATCGATCGCACACTGACGGCATGTTGTTCGAGTGTTGTTAAAATGTTGGTCACATCGCGATTCAGCGCTGTCTCACTGTCCTGATTCTGCATACTGAAACGCACGACCGCCTCGTCGCCGTCCTGTTCGATTCTCGCCGATGGGCCAAGTAATATGCCTTTGGGAATCTGCGATTCGCCGAGTCGCAATTCGACTTCAAACGGGATCTGCTTCAGCAACGTCGAGATCGAATCACAAGCCAGCAATTTGCCATGATCGACGATTGCAGCCCGAGTGCAGACAACCTGAACTTCTTCCATGTAGTGACTGGCGTAAATGATGGCCGTGCCACTTTGCTGCAGGCTGCGAATACATTCAATCAGGTGCGCACGGCTCTGCGGATCAACTCCCACCGTGGGTTCATCCAGAATCAGCAGGATCGGATCATGCAGAACAGCTGCGGCAAAATTCAGACGTCGCTTCATGCCGCCTGAAAACGTCTCAGTATAATCGTCCGCTCGACTAATCAACCCGACTCGCTCCAGTGCCTCGTTCACCTTCTGTCGCAATCTCGATCCAGACAAATGGTACAGACTGCCGAAAAACATCAGGTTTTCACGAGCTGTCAAATCAGGATAGATCGCCAGATCCTGCGGCACGACGCCCATTCGTTGCCGACTCTCCGGACGCATGCGATCGAGTCGACGACCTTCCAGTCGGACTTCCCCCGAATCAGCCGCCAGCAAACCACAAATCATCATCATTGTCGTCGATTTGCCAGCGCCGTTCGGGCCGAGCAACCCAAACGCTTCGCCTGGCTCGACGTCAAAACTCAGCCGATCCACTGCCGTGAGATCGCCGTATTTCTTGACGAGACTATCAACTTCCAGAAGTCCACCCATGCGTCCGCATGTCCTGCGTTTTCCGATGACAAACCCAATTGCCTGCGGAGTATCGCGGATTGTCGTGTTTCCGCAATGAAGCAGCGATCTGGCTGGCTGTAAGATTCAAATTGCAGGAAGTTACCTTCGAATGGGATGGAGTATGATTCCGCCGATTCCCATAAAGCAAGTGAGTTACTTGTACGACATGAGGATAGGCGTCGGAGTCACATCTTCAAGACCCGGAAAGCCGTGTTCGGCCACAACCGCGCCTGAAGCCGTCAGAGCCCGCAGTTCACGATCTGTCGCACGACGACCAAGCAACTGATTCGTCAGCGTTGTGGCCAGAACGTCCCCGGACTGCTGGATCGTCGGATTCTCGTGACGACCGGCGTACAGGCTTGTACACAGAATCACGACGGCCGTCTGCACTCGGCTTGACAGTTCGGCCATGCGACATTGTCGGTCTGCAAGCTTCAACTGATGCGTGCGCATTGTGGCTGAGATCTCAAAGGACATCGATTGCAGGAACGACGCGGCGAATTCGGCGTGCTGTCGCATCGTGGCAGAAAGTTCCGGCCATGGTCCCGCATGAGATGACTGTAGTTTGTGACCGATCCACCACTTTGCATAGTCAAACAACGGACCGCGCAGAGCCCAGGCATGGACGGGATTCATGAGGTTCGGCTGTCGAATCTTGTGAGCCTGCAATGCTTTTCCGATCGGTTCGTAGTAGCGGCGACCGTGCTGCTTGACCAGTGACTTGAACAGCGCCAGTCCAAGCATCTCACCTTCGCCTTCGTAAATGCACGGCGCGAGGAATTCATGGACGTTGTCGCCGAACAAATGTCCGTGCAGGAACGATCGACCTCCCAGCGTCTTCATGTGCAGTTCGATGGCCGCATGTTTCTGGGATTCGCTGCCGAAGATCTTGGCCACCACGCATTCCATTTCGCCGCGAAAGCCCAGATCCAGCAATCCGGAACACCACACTGTCAGGGCGTCGCAGGCGGTGATCAATCCTGCCAGTTCGCCGATGCGGCGCTGCACAAGTTCACGCTCAGCGATCACAGCCCCGTACGTGCGACGAAAACGAGCCCACGGAAGCATGTCGGCCAGCATCATCCGCATGGTGCCTGCGGCATTTGCGCAGAGCGCGATGCGTCCGCGATTCAATCCGTGATAGGCAACAGTCAATCCGTCGCCGTCCTGTGGCACCAGTCGATTGACAACCGGGACGCGAAAGTCGCGAAAGACGATGCCGTGATTATGAGCGTGCTTCAGAGCA